>SXUH01000408.1 GCA_005791855.1 Bdellovibrionales bacterium | reverse complement strand
CGTAGGAGAAGTCGAGCTGCCGGAATTCGAGGCTCCTGATGCTCTCCCGGATCATGCGAGCGCCCTCGCGAAGAAGATGACGGTGACGGAGAGGTTGAAGGCCATGACGGCCATGATGCTGTTCACGACCGAGCGGGTGGTGGCCATGGGCACCTCGTGCGGGCCACTCTCGACCTTCATGCCCTGGTAGGAGGCGGTGGCGAAGATGATGAGGCCGCAGGTCAGGTTCTTGAACACGTTGAGGACGAAGTCGTTGGGGGCGATCGCCTGCGAGATCACGTCGACGTAGAAGGAGAAGGAGAGGTCCCCGAGGAGGTTCCCGACCACGAAGCCTCCGACGAGGGCCGTGCAGTTGAAGTAGAAGGACAGGCAGATGAGGCTCACCACCCCGCCGACGATCCGCGGGAAGACGATGAAGCTCAGGGGCTCGATGCTCATGGAGCACAGGGACTCGACCTCTTTATTGATCTTCATGGTCCCGAGCTCGGAAGCCACGGCCGTCCCGGAGCGGGCGATGACGATGAGGGCGGTGAGGAGGGGGCCGAGCTCCCGGATGATGGTCACCACCATGATGTTCCCCATCATCTCCTGGGAGCCGAGGACCTGCAGCTGCGCCGTGGACTGGAGGACGATGATGCTCCCGGAGGCCAGGGCGATGAAGGTGATGAGCGGGAGGGCCTTGAACCCCGTGAAGTAGATCTGCGAGACGATGGTGAAGAGGATGGGCCGCAGGCTCCGGGGGTCGAGCTGGAGGACGCAGCGGAAGGAGAGGTAGGTGAAGACGACGATCCTCCGGAGGCTCCGGTGAAGGTCCAGGAAGGATTTTCCGAGGTGGTCCACCATGGTGAGCATAGCTACTCCTGCTCCGCCGAAGCCGAGAGGTGGACTTCCTTCTCGCTCCGGTGCATGCCGCTCTGGTCGTAGCCGTCGCGGTCGTAGCCGTCCCGGTTGAAGCCGTCCCGGTCGTAGCCTTCCTCGTCGTACTCGCCGGCGTCTTCAGCGGCGGCGACGGAGGCCGGTTCGCGGTCTTCCGGCGCGGGCTCGGGGTCTTCGGCGTCTGTTTCTTCCTCCGCCTGCGCCAGCGTCTTCCGGAGCATGGGCGCGGGCCTCTCGATGGTGAAGTCGGCGGAGACGTCGTCCTTGTTGTTCATCTTCCGGTCCGGGCCGGAGCTCGAGACCTTCACCACGGTCACGTCCGCATTGAGGAAGAGCTGGAAGGGCCTCCCCCAGATGTCGACGGACTGGTCGCCGGAGTCAAGTCCCGAGAGCTCCCGGGCGAGGACCGAGTACTGGCTGTGGTAGGTGTCCCTCACGAAGCCCGGGAACTCGGCGGGCGTGATCACGGGCCCGTTGGTCTTCTCGAAGTCGTCGAAGACGAGCTTGATGATCTGGGCGATCTCGTACTGGGTGAGGGCGACCTTCAGGGTGTCCACGTACGGATTGAGCCGCGCGCCCCCGCTGGAGACGCCCTGGATGATCGTCAGGAGGGGCAGGAGTTTCAGGGAGAGGAGGATGAGCTTCTTCATGCGGCGTCCGCCATCCGGTGGCGGCCCACGCTCTCGATGTACATGGCCAGCTCGATGTTCTCCGAGAGGATGTTCCAGAAGCGCGCGTCCTCGATGTAGAGGAAGAGGCTGTCCTCCACCGTCTTCACGGTGGCGGTCCGGGGGACGTTGGCGATGAGGGCCACTTCCCCGAAGAAGTCGCCCTGGGAGAGCTCGGCGACCTTGCTGTCCTGCTTGTAGACGTCGACCCGGCCCTTGATCAGGAGGTAGAAGGTCTTGTCCACCTCGCCCTCGTCCACGATGTTGTGGCCCTTCGGGAAGAGGACGAGGTCCCCGGCCTCGACGAAGAGGTTCATGATCTCCGGCGGGAAGTCCCGGAAGAGGTTCGCCGAGGCGACGAACTGGGAGATCTCGATGCGGCTCCGGAGCTTCTCGAAGTCCTGCCGGAACTCTTCGCTCTCCATGAACTTGGCGAAGATCTGCTCCGGCATCTCGAGGTAGACGATGTCCTCGGCGGCGGTGATGCTCGCGGAGCGCTTGCTCTTCTCGAGGATCGCCATCTCGCCGATCACGGTCTTGGGCCCCAGGGTCGCGACGTGCTTCTTCGCTCCGGTCTTCCCCTGCACGGACACGTCCACGGTCCCCGTCAGGAGGAAGTAGACGTCCCGGGAGGCGTCGCCCTGGATGATGAGGGGGGAGCCCTTCTTCGCGGTCTTGACCTTCGAGTAGGCGACCATGTAGGTGATCGCGCTCTCGCTGAACTGGTTGAAGAGCATGTTGCGCTTGAGGCTCTCCCGGATCTGCCGCCGGTCGGTCTCGTCGTGCGGGAGTTCCTTCGTCTGGCGCTTGAGCTTCAGGAGGGGCACGAGCACCGGAGAGAGGACGTTCTTGATCACCGTGTGGAAGAGGTCCGAGAGGAGGTAGCCGGTGATGAACCCCAGGAGGGCCATGACAACCATGGCGGAGTAGCGGCTGTCGGCCAGGCCCAGCTGGATCTGGTAGAAGAGGCCCGGGAAGGTCTTGAGGATCAGCTCGAAGCTGAAGACCGTGAAGCCGATGGCCCAGCTGATGGCGAGGATCGAGTAGGTGACGTAGCGGATCTCGTCGGAGAGCTTCGCCCCCGTGTCCTTCCAGAGGCCCGTGAGGGTGCAGGTCTTCAGGTAGGGGAGGATGTTCCGGAGCTGGTTGTCGGCATAGAAGAAGAAGAAGATCTTCGTCAGGTCGCTGCGCCGGTACGGGTTGAGCTCGATGAAGGTCAGGAGGATGGAGAGCACCGCCAGGTCGTTCCGGTAGGGCCGCAGCACCGGCAGCGACTCGAGGATCCCGTAGCCGATGAGGTAGAGGGCTGCGGACATGACGCTGTAGCTGATGATCCCCGCCTTCTTCGGGTGCGAGTAGAGGGCGTTGTCGTTGAGCGAGAGAGTCAGGGCGTAGGGGTAGAGGCGCAGGTAGGGGCCCTGGAACTTCCCCGCAGAGAGGAGCAGCAGGAGCCCCTGGAAGCCGGTCTTCATGGACATGAGGACGGAGCTGAAGATGAAGATCCGGAAGAGGGCCTGGCCGTAGCCCTGGGGGGACTTCAGGAAGCGGGAGTAGTTGAGCTGCTCGAAGGCGTTGCCGTTGACCATGAAGACGCCGGCGAGGAGGGCGAGGACGGCGTAGAAGCCCCAGTCGTTTGAGAAGTTGATCCTCAGGTTCTTGGAGAGCGGGAGCTCGTAGAGGTGGCGGCTCAGGATCGACGGCTTCTGCTCGTGGGGACTCTTCTCCTCGGCGACGTCCTTGAAGGCGTCCTGGGCCCCGTCCACCATCCCCGCTTCGGAGAGGAGCTTCACCGTGGTGATGATCGAGTGGAAGCTCACGGCACCCCCGGCGCAGTAGAGCTCGGAGGAGATGTCCTTGATGGACCGGGTCCCGTCGAAGAGTTCGATGATCCGCTGGTGTTCCTTCGGGAGGACGATCTGGGCGGCGGCGGTCTCGACCACGATGTTCCGGTCCCCTTCGCTGATCGCGCAGGGTTTGAGGAGCGGCTTGAGTTGGTTTAACTTGGTGGACGCCATGCCGGCCTTATCGGAAAGAAGGCCTCCGCGTTTGAAAGAATTATAGGAAAACGGACCACAATTATGACCGAGCGATCGCCTCGGCCTAGGCCCGGGCTTTCCGGCAGAGGAGTTCGATCAGGAGCTTCTCCTCCCGGGAGATGGACTTTCCGCACTTTGCACAGGACTTCCAGACCTCGTGTAACCGCCCTTTCTTGTCGGCTTCGAAGACCACCGGGTGGATGTAGTACTTGCGGCAGACCGCCACCGTGTTGTGGAGGTGCCTCGCCGTCTCCTTGATGACCGTGAGGTGCCGCTTGAGCCAGTGCTTCTCCTTGCTGCAGTCCAGAGGGATCTCCTGGACGAGGATCTCCACGGCCTTGCACGTCCCGCCCCAGGTCCGCAGGTCCTTGGCCGTGAAGTCTTCCCCGGTGACGGAGCGGAGGTACTCGTTGACGTGTGTGGAGTTGACGTCCACGGCCTCTCCCTCGTCACTCATGTAGGCGAAGAGTTCCTCCCCCGGGAGTTCCTGGCAGCGACGGATGATCCGCGAGAGGGCCGGGTCCTGGAACTGGATGTCGTGGTCCACGCCGCTCTTGCCCTTGAAGCTCAGCCGGATCTTCGTGCCGCGGATCTTCGCGTGCTTGTTCTTGATGGTGGTCAGGCCATAGGAGTCGTTCTCCTCCGCGTAGGCGCTGTTCCCCACCCGGCTCTGGGTGAGGAGCATGACCTTCACCACGGCCGCGAGGATCTTCTCCTTGGGGTGCCCCTTGCGGCGGAGGTCGGCGGCGATCTTCCTCCGGAGGTGCGGGAGCTTCCGCGCGAGCTTGGCCATGCGGTCGAACTTGTTCCCGTTCCGGATCACGGTCCAGTCCTCGTGGTAGCGGTACTGCTTCCGGCCCCGGGCGTCCCGGCCCGTCACCTGGAGGTGGCCGTTCCGCTGGCGGCAGATCCAGACGTCTTCCCAGGCCGGGGGGATCACCAGGGCCCTGATCCGCTCGAGGACCTTCTTGTCTCTCACCGGTCCCTTCTGGTCGTCCACGTAGACGAAGCCCTTGCCCTTCCGCTTCCGCCGGATCCCCGGCGCGGTGTCGGTGACGTAGGTGAGGCCTGCTTCTTCGGCGCTTTCGAGCGGGTCGATCATAGGACTACTGTATGGAATCCACCCGCGCGGGTCATCTTTTTTTCAGCCTAAGATTCAGGTCGCGGCGATGGCCACCGGATCCAGCGGTTCCGGAGAAGCCTTGCGGATGAACCGCTCCATGAGGGTGAGGCCCTCGAGCCCCGGGAGGCTCGACATCTTCTCGTCGATGGCCCGGGCCATCTCCAGGCCGCTCGACCCCGGGAAGAGAGTGGTCATAAGTTGGACAACGGTTTCGTCTGGCTTGACACCTGCTCCGACCGGTGCCCAGAAGTGATCCATGAGGAAGCGGGTGAGCTTCCGCGACGAGCCCCGCTGCTCCAGGCGCTCCCGGGCGTTGTTGAAGTACCAGGCGAAGTGCCGCCGCTCCTGCTTGGCGATGCGATCCACCAGGACCTTCAGCACGGGATTCTTCGTGGTCTTGAGGATCTGCTCGTAGCCCTGGAGCGTGGTGTACTCCTGCATGGCCCCCCAGGACATGTAGAGGGCCGTGTACTGTTCGGAGTAGTACCGGGAGATGAGAGAAGAGAAGAAGACCTCGAGGCTCTCGGAGAGCCGGGAGCCCAGGCGGACCTTCCGGATGCTATCCCGTTCCCGGGGGACGCCGCAGGCCGCGAGCAGGGTCCCGAGGGCCCGGCCGTGGAAGTACTCTTCGTAGTTCCACATGGAGAGGAAGCCGATGATCTCCGGGTCGAGGGAGGTGGGAGATTTGAGGATGTCCCGGAGGTAGACGATGGTCTGCCCCTCGATGTCGGAGAAGTAGGTGAGGATGAAGACCTCCTGCTCGGTGAGGCCCGCCTCCCGGGCGAGGTTCCAGTCCAGGTCGCGGACCTCCACCTGGGCAGAGTTTGAGAGGTACCGGTCGATCTCGAGTTTCATCCGAAGGCTCCTGGTAAAGTAGTCCAATGATGGTAAAATGATGCAACGGAAGGGGTGGGGGCACAACTTTATTTTTAGCCGACTGTCACACCCGGGGGCCCGGAGCCGTCTTAGAGACGTAAACTGGAGTGGCACATGCCGAAGGCGCTTATTTTACTTTTCCTCCTCTCCCTCGCCGGATCCGCCGGGGCCCACCCCGTGATCTTCCAGGGCGGCACGGTGGTGAGCTCGGCCAACATGCCGTCCCTGAGCGACAACCAGCTCATGTACTCCTGGACCAGCCGGTGGGCCACGGGCTTCAACCACTGGCGCTTCAGCGAGGGCCAGGACAACACCGAGCTCTACCTCGCCAAGGCCAACTACCTCCTCTACCGGAAGAACGCCGAGGCGTCCCAGGGCAACGTCTACCTCCACGCGGGGGCCGGGGCGGTGGATTCGGAGCTCGACCGGCGGGCGACGGAGGAGGTCTACATGGCGGGGGTGGACCTCGACTGGGAGACGCGGACACTCTACACGAGCCTCAAGTCCTACTACTTCTCCTCCCCGGGGGTCACGGACCTCACCATGACCCAGGCCCGGGTCGGGGTCTCACCCTTCGAGGCGGCCTACGACCAGCTCCAGGCCTGGGTCATGCTCCAGGCGATGTACACGCCCGAGGTGCAGCGGGAAGTGATGCTCACCCCGCTCCTGCGATTTTTCTACAGAAACGTTCTCTGGGAACTGGGGGCCAGCACCCGCGGCGACTGGATGCTGAACCTCATGGTCCACTACTAAGGAGTACCTATGAAAGTCCTCACTCTCTCAAGCCTACTTCTCCTGAGCCCCCTCGCCCTCGCCAAGGACATCTCCGTGAAGGTCCAGGGGATGGTCTGCTCCATGTGCGCCCAGGGGATCCACAAGAAGTTCTCGAAGCTCCCGGAGGTGCGCGAAGTGAAGGTCGACCTCGACGGCAAGCTCGTCCACCTCGCCACCAAGGACGACGCGGACATCGACGATTCGAAGATCAAGCAAATCATCACCGAGGCGGGGTACAATGTTGCGAGCATTGAAAGAAAGTAGGAAGGCCCAGCGCCTCACCGGCTGGCTCGGGCTCTTCGGGTCCGTCGGGACCCTCGTCTGCTGTGCCATCCCGTCCACGCTGGTGCTCCTGGGCTTCGGCGCGACCCTGGCGTCCTTCCTCGGGACCTTCCCCCAGCTCGTCTGGCTCTCGGAGAACAAGGGGATCGTCTTCGGCGTGAGCTTCTTCCTGCTGGGCCTCTCCTACCTGGGCCAGAGGTACGCCGCGACCCAGGCCTGTCCCATCGATAAAAGAGAGGACTGCGAGGCCGCGAAGGGCTGGTCAAAACCCATCTTTTGGGTTTCACTTGTCATCAACGTCATCGGTGCCTTCTACGCCTTCGTCCTCCCGAGGCTCCTGACCTAAATAAAAAGGATGTCTATGAAACTGTTCCTCACTCTCTGCCTCCTCCTCTCCACCTCCGCCTTCGCGCAGGGACTGGAGAAAGTCCTGGGCCTCAACGATGCGCTCTTCACCCACCTCCTCGGGACCGACCAGGCGAAGGTCCAGGAAGCCGCCCGGGCCCTCTCGGCCGAGATCAAGAAGCAGGGCGGGAAGCTCAAGACCGACCACCTCGACCAGATCAGTGCGAAGAACGCGAAGGAAAAGAACCTCGAGCACTACGACAAGTTCCTCGTCCCGGTGGTCGAGCTGGTCCGGTCCCAGAAGGGCCCGAGGCCCTACAACGTCTTCTACTGCCCGATGGTGAAGAAGGCCTGGGTCCAGGACGTCTCCAAGCAGCCGAAGATCCGGAACGTCTTCGCCCAGGAGATGCTCGAATGCGGGGAACAGCAGACTCGGTTCTAAGAATAACCAGACTTCGAGTCTTCGAGTCCCTCGATCAACTTTAAATCAGATGCCTTCGGGGTTTTAATTCACTATACTTTCCTCTCAAGGGGAAATTATGCAATTAATACAGTCCAACATCGCTCAGGATCTCATCCACGAGGGGTTGGCCCACGGCGCCGACTTCGTGGAAGTCTACGTGGAGCGAACCCAGAACGAAGCCCTGGTCTTCACCAACTCCCGCGCCGAGGACACCCAGTCGGGGACGATCTTCGGCATCGGCATCCGCCTGATCCACGGCCACCAGGCCCTCTACGGGTACACCAACTCCACCGAGAGGGAGGAGCTCCTCCGGATCACGAGGCTCCTCGCGGCCCGCATCGGGAAGACCGGTGCCGCGCCCGCGCCGCTGAACTTCGAGCGACAGGCCTACCCGAAGATCCCGGTGCTCCCGGACCGGGACGTGGACGCGAAGTACAAGCTCTCCTTCCTGAAGAACATCGACACCATCCTCCGGCAGGACGCCCGCACCTCCCAGGTCGTGCTGAACTTCATCAAGAAGAAGCAACTGGTGGAGGTCTACAACTCCGACGGGATCTTCGCCACCGAGGAGAGGCCCTACATCCGCCTCGCGCACCAGCTGGTGATGAAGGACGGGGGCCTCCAGTCCCAGGCCTTCTTCGGGCCCGGCGCCATCGGCGGCTGGGAGTTCATGGAGAAGCTCGACACCCGGGAGAACTGCGAGAACCTCCTCCGGCAGGCCACGACGACCTTGTACGCCGCTCCCTGCCCCGCGGGGAAGATGCCGGTGGTGATCGACAACGCCTTCGGCGGCGTGATCTTCCACGAAGCCTGCGGCCACCTCCTCGAGACCACCTCGGTGGAGAAGAAGGCGAGCGTGTTCTGGGACAAGATGGGGGAGCAGATCGCCCACCGGTCCCTGAGCGCCGTCGACGACGGGACCATCTCCGGAGAGTGGGGCTCGCTCTCCATCGACGACGAGGGGATGCCCACGCAGAAGACCAAGCTCATCGAGAACGGGATCCTGCGGAACTTCATCGCCGACCGCCTCGGCGAGATCAAGACGGGCCACAAGCGGACCGGCTCGGCCCGCCGCCAGTCCTACAAGTTCGCCCCCGCCTCGCGGATGCGGAACACCTTCATCGAACGCGGCCCCCACGAGTTCTCCGAGCTCATCGCGAGCGTGCCGAGCGGCCTCTACGCCAAGAAGATGGGCGGCGGCTCCGTGGACCCGTCCACGGGCCAGTTCAACTTCTCCGTCCAGGAAGCCTACCTCATCAAGGACGGGAAGATCACGACCCCGGTGAAGGGCGCGACCCTCATCGGGACGGGCCCGGAGGTGATGACGAAGATCTCCATGGTCGGGAAGGACCTGGCCCTCATGGCCGGCATGTGCGGGTCGGTGAGCGGGTCCATCCCGACCACCGTCGGACAGCCGCCCATCAAGGTCGACGAAATCCTGGTAGGAGGTGAGGCATGAAGAAGATCCTGGAACGGGTGATCGCCGAAGTGATCGACCACAAGGCCGAGGGGGACCTGATCCTCTCGACCGCGAAGTCCCTGAAGCTCAGCTCCCAGCGGGGCGCGGTCTCCGAGTACAAGATCTCGAGCTCTCAGATCCTGGGCGTGCGGGTGATCAAGGACGACCGGGTGGGCATCGCCTACACGGAAGCCACGGACGACGAGTCCCTGCGGTTCATGATCAAGAAGGCCCTGCAGAACTCCGAGATCACCGAACCCAACCCGGACGAGAGACTCCTGAAGCTCTCCGGGGACCTCCTGGACGACGTGAGCTACGACGAAGCTCCGGTGGACATCGCGCTGAAGACCCGGAAGGCGATCGAGCTCGAGACCAGGGTCCGGGAGCTGGATCCGCGGGTCGTGGCCGTTCCCTACAACTCCTTCAACGAAAACGAATACCACTCCCTGTACCTGAGCTCCCGCGGGAGGTTCACCTCCTACTCGGACAAGAGCTACTCCATCACCTCGTCCGCGCTCCTCGACGACAACGGGAAGAAGGCGAACTTCTACGACTTCCACCTGGCCCACCGGTTCAAGGACCTGAAGTGGGACAAGGTCACCCAGACCGCGCTCCTGCACGCGAAGAACCTCCTCGGGGAGACGACCCTCCCCACCGGGAGGTACCACGTGCGCTTCACCCCCGACTGCCTCAAGAGCCTCTTCGACTGCTTCGGTAACTTCTACTCCGCCAAGTGCGCCATCGACAAGGTCAACCCCTGGGCGGACCAGCTCGGCCAGGTCGTCGCGGCTCCGGACCTCACCATCACCGACGACCCGAACCCCGGAGGCTGCTTCCGGCACAGCCGGTTCGACGACGAGGGCGTGGAGAAGAAGGCCCTGACCCTGGTGAAGGACGGAGTCCTCTCCTCCCTGATCCACACCTCGGTCACGGCGAAGAAGCTCGGGACCCAGACCACGGGCCACGCCTCGCGGGGACCGACCACGTCGATGAACGTGAGCGGAACCCACTACGTGATCCAGGGGAAGAACCACAGGCCGCTCCCGGACCGGTACCTCCAGGTCATCCAGATGGATGGCCTCTACTCCGGCGCGAACCGGGTCAGCGGAACCTTCTCCGTCGCGGTGAAGGGGTACCTCTGGGAGAACGGTGAACGGAAGCTGACCTTCGGGAACGTCACCCTCTCCGGGAACTTCCTGGAGCTCCTGAGGAACGTCGAGGTGGCCGGGGAGAAGTTAGAGGCATCCACCGACGAGTCGTTCTTCTCGGTTCCGCTGATCTTCGGGGGGCTCTCCATCGCCGGCGCGTAGGTCCGGGCTACTTCTTGATCACTCCGAACGCCCTGAACTCACCGGTGAGGTCCTGCCGGTAGAACTTGTTCATCTCCCCGATGAACTCCTCCAGGGAGATCGGGTCGAAGGTCCGCCGGGCGATCAGGTCTCGGAGGAAGGGCTTGAGCCCCCCGCTGAGCTTCCCGTTCAGGTAGGCGAAGAACTTTTCTCCGAAGCCGTAGGAGAGGAGGTCCGTGTGCCGGAAGTAGCGGCCCTGCGCCTGGATCACCACGCCGGTGGGCATCGCCGGGAGGGTCCGGTAGCCGTCGTCTCTCCAGGTGGCGAGGGCCTCGTCGATCCAGCTCGCGTTCCCGTCGGCCGGCATGAGCCCGCGGGCGAAGTAGGAGTGGAAGATCTCGTGGCCGAGGTTGGCTTCATTGGTGAGGGTCGCCCCCGCGTACTCCATCCCGCCGTCGGCCACGAGGTAGATGGTGAACGACGGGTGCGGGAAGGCGCCGTAGTCCTTCTCGAGGAGCTCGAGGATCCCCAGGGTCTTGCGCTTGATCCGGTCGAACCGCAGCTCGGGCTGCGTGGTGAGGTCCTTCTTGAAGTAGATGACGATGGGGATCTCCCGGCCGTCGATGGA
Organism: Bdellovibrionales bacterium; assembly: GCA_005791855.1. Taxonomy (GTDB): domain Bacteria; phylum Bdellovibrionota; class Bacteriovoracia; order Bacteriovoracales; family Bacteriovoracaceae; genus Peredibacter. The sequence continues at coordinate 9,673 of SXUH01000408.1, read as the reverse complement.
CTTGTAGGATTCCCTCTTCTCCAGGACGACCTCGGCCGGGACGAGGTGGAAGAAGGGGCTCGCGGAGTTGAAGCCCTCCGGGAAGGTGACCTTGAAGGCATTGTTCCCGAGGTCCTGGGTCACCCCGTTGGCGTAGACCACTTGCCGTCCGGGAGCGCCGATGACCGAGACGGTGAACACCATGGGGATCCGGTCGTACATGAAGTTCGTCGGGAGGAACTTCTCGAGGTAGCTCCGGTCCCTGAGGTCGTCCATCCAGAAGCCGTTGCTCACCCCCAGGGGACCGAAGGTCGCGAGCTGGGTGAGGGAAGACTCGATGACGAGCTTGTGCGTCCCCGGGGTCGTCAGGTGGTTGACCACCCGGACCTTGGTGCGGTTATCGGGGGATCGCTCCGGTGCCTGAGCCGTCACGCCGTCGATGGTGACGCTCTTCGGTTCTCCCACCAGATCGAAGACCACGTGCCCGGCCTCGGCCGTGTCCAGGGTGATCCGCGAGACGACGGAAGCTTCCTTCTTTCCGTAGTCGTAGACGATCTCGTAGGTCGCCTTGGTGAAGTCCGCGAACACCGCCGTTCCTTCCGGGACCTTGAAGCTCGGTGGCCGCTTCGGAAGGTCGGAGGCGAAGGCGTGGAACGAGAGGGCCGCGAGGGTGATGGAGAGTAGTTTCATGGCCCTTAGTATCTCAAACTACTTCCCTCGCCGGGTCCTGGACGGGGATTTCTTCATACCCTGTCCAAGCTTTTTACAAGAAGGTCTTAGGCCTAGAGCTTGGAGAGCTTCGAGCGAAGTCCTTCCTGCCACTTGGAGAGGTAGGTCTTCTCTTCTTTAACTTCGACGCCCTTGTAGAGCTTCTCGAGGTTGGTCGACATGGGCTTCATGCCCTTGATCTTTTCTACCTTGAAGTGAGTTTCCTTAAACGGCAGTTCCTGTGCTTTCGCGAACGCCTGGATCGGAAGGTTGATCATCAAAAATAATCCAATAAATCCTAGAGCTTTCATCTTGAACCTCCTGTTCAGTTCAGTTTTCCTGACCGAGACATTGCGATTCCCGTGCCAATCCTAACTCGGCAATCTTCCGCAAAGGCCGGTGGCAATTGGGACCGAAGGCCGGTGTCACCCCCTGGTGCCGCTGAAGGAATGGAGCGCTAACTCCTTGAGAGGACGAATCTTACCTAAAATGAGACCGGTTCGCACCGCAGGAGCGGGATAAGTCCTTGGACATACAAGCTCGGATCTTGTAAATAGCCAGCACCTAAACAAGAGTGGAGTAGCAATGAGATACCTATTAGTCTTGGCCCTTCTTTTCGTCGTCGCAAGCTGCGGAAAAAAATCAAAAAACAAGGCCGCCCCAACCAAAGAAAGAGAGACCGTCTGCTCGGGTGCCGCCGGGGCCCTCGTGAGCGAAGAGGCCTGCGGGGAGAGCTTCGACTGGTCCATCGAATCCAGCAGCGTGAACTTCCCGAAGAACTACTCGCTCGCCATCGACGGAGTGACCTACTTCAACACCTGTAAGAACAAGTCTCGGGTGGCGAAGGTCACGACCGAAGGGGACAAGACCTACATCCGGTTCGAGAACTTCCGGAACCTCATCAAAGAAGAACTGAGCATAAAGATCATCGACAAGGGCGCCCTCTGTGACAACGACGCCATCTTCTTCAACGACGCCAACGTCGAGTACAAGATGGAGAAGCTCAGCTCGAAGAAGTACCTGATCGTGGTGAAGCTTAACAACTAAGCTCCACCACTTCACGGCACCTGCTTAGTGACGAAACGGGGCGACCGGTCTGAACCTAGTCTTCAGCTTCTGGTAGGCCCCGTAGACGTTGAGGAGTCCGTACCCGTACTTCCGATCCCAGGGCCCGTGCCCTGGTTGCTGCGCGGTTTGCACCAAGGCGTCCGCGATGACGTACGGGCTTAGCTCTGGGAACTGGGACCCCAGGAGCGCCACGGCGCCTGCGGTGAACGGCGAAGCCATGGAGGTTCCGCTCATCGCTCCGTACTGCCCTTTCGGGAGAGTCGAGTGGACCTTCACTCCCATGGATGCCACTTCCGGCTTGTTCACCGGTTTCCCCTGAAAGATGTGTGGGCCCCAGGAAGAAAAGCTTGCGATGACGCCATCCTTGTCGACGGCGGCGGAGGTGAAGGTAGTGGGGAACTGAGACGGCTGGCGCATTCCGGAAGACCCTTCGTTTCCTGCGGCGAAGAGGACCAGGATGTCGGCGTCTCGAAGCGTCTTGAAGACTTCGAAGAACGGCTCCGGATCTACGTTATGGGACTTCAGCCAGCCCCAGCTATTGTTGATCACGAAGGCATGGTCGGGAGTGTTCGGATTTCCATCCGGGTCGAGCATCCACTGGAATGCGTGCACGGCGAGGGCGATGTTTGAGACCTGCATGGGGTGCCCTGCGACCGCGAGCTTGGCCCCGGGGTAGACGCCGATCTGCACACCGCTCTTACTCCCAGCAGCGATGATCCCTGCGACGTGGGTCCCGTGGGAACCGAAGTCAGCGGGTTGGGTGGAGCCCTGTGGAAAGGTTTTAAAGGCGCTGATCTTCCCCTGGAACTCCGGGTGGGACCCGTCGATGCCCGTGTCGATGATGCCGACGATCTTTCCCGGTCGATGGATGTCAACGCCTTCGGCGATCAGCTTGTCAACCTGGTGAAGCACGAGGGCGTCGTTCAGCGACGGATTCCCTCGTTGCGGTTGCACGATCTGGGGCCTTGGCATGTCGATGTAAATCTGTCGGTTCGGGATGATCTTCCGGACTTCCGGGTGGCGGGCGAGGGTGGCCGCTTCCTGCTCGGTGAGCGTCAGTGCCACCGCATTGATGATGGGCAGAAAGGTTGCGGTGTTCTTCAAGCTTCCGAGGCCGCGGACGAACGGGACGAGGGCCTGGGCCTGCCGCTCATCGATGATCTTCCGGACCAGCTTGTACCGCTCAAAACGGTTCGCAGGTACGGCCTCGCGGTGAACCAGGGGTGACTTGAGGACGACGATGTGGGTGTTGGCCTCTGCAGCGACGCTGATCAGGAGGAGGAAGATGGTCCAGAACTTCAATAACTTCATTGTTACCGCCTTAGCAAAAGTTTTTTTGTACGTAATTTGATAGCGTAACAAGAAGTGGATGACTAAAAAAATCTAGTGATGTCAGGAATAATTATGAATGATTCTCTCGGCTGGCACGGGGCTCCTTCGATGACTCATTCCTTCAACGATTAAATCTTAGTACGTCCAAGAAGGATTTCTTCTGGTCTAGAAAATCCATGAGAAGGATCAGGAGGTCATCCGTGGTCACGATCCCGACGTCTTTTTGCTGCTCGTCTTCGATGACGAAGCACGAGACCTTCCTCTCGAGCATTTCCCGGACGACGTCTTTGACCTCATCGGTGCACTTCATCTTGTAGACGGGAGAGGACATGTACTCCGACACCAGCTTGTGCGGGTAGATGTGGTTGCGCTCGCTCTTCTGGGCGCCGGCGACCACGGTGGTGGCGCGGAGGACGTCCCGGTCGCTGATGATCCCGATGATGGACTTCCCGTCGGAAACCGGCAGGTGGCGGAAGCCGTTCTTCACCATGGTCTCGTGGGCTTCCTGCATGGTGGCCTCCGGGGAAATGGTCTTGATCCCCGGAAGCATGATTTTTTTAATAAGCATTGGATCTCCCGCTCCCGTTCCTACCTCTAAGGGTAGTCAAGCATCCGTGCTCCGACAACCCTAGAGGTAGGAAATCTTAAAATCTTTAGCGTAGGTCTCGAAGGGGATCGCCGAGCGGCCGAGGATCGCCTCCACGTTCTGAGTGACGGCCGAGTTGTAGCCTTCTCGGAGGAACCCGATGATCAGCACCATGAAGTCCACGTAGTCCGCCGGGAGTCCCGCTCCGAGAAGCCCCGACCGGAACGCTTCCGGTGTGATCTCCTGGTAGCCGATGGTCTTCCCGGTGGCCTTGGAGATGAGCTCCGCGGCTTCCGCGTGATCCAGGGCCCGAGGCCCCGTGAGGTCGAAGGCCCGGTTCGAGAGCTCCTCACTCACCAGGAGCTTGGCGGCGACCGCCGAGATGTCTCTTGCGTCGATGAAGCCCACCTTCGCCGTCCCGGCCGGAAGGAAGACCTTGCCGTGTTCCTTGATCCCCTGGATCCAGAAGGAGTTGAAGTTCTGCATGAACCAGTTGGGCCGGATGATGTTGTAGGAGAGCCCCGATCGCTCGAGCTCGAGCTCGGCCCGACGGAAGGGGGTCGAGTCACTGGCGTTGGCCCCCAGGGCCGTCATCAGAACCACCTTCCTGAGGCCCCGGCGTTTTGCTTCCTGGATCAACGGGGAGAGCATCGCGTACTGGTCGGCGTACCCCGGAGGTGAGAGGAGGAAGGCCCGGTCCACGTGCTCGAAGGCAGCACTGATCCCTTCTCCGGTGGTGAGGTCCACGAAGACCTTGCCGTCCGCCGGAGCTCTCTTGCTGGTGGCTTCCAGGACCTTGTGGCCTTGTGCTTTTAAGATCCTTGATACTTCCGCGCCGACCGTCCCGCTGGCGCCGATGACTAAAATTGACTGAGTTTTCATGAAGGCTCCCTTTGTTTTTTTGGTTGAACCTAATATGCCAGAGATCTGGATTGTTGATTAGATGGAAAGATTGCAATATACTGTTGCTCATATGGAACAATCAAATGGAAATTGAATCGATCCGAATCTTTGTTAAGGTCGTGAACCTCGGGAGCTTCTCCCGGGCCGCCGAGCTCCTGAAGCTCCCGAAGTCCACCGTCAGCCGCGTGGTGAGTGGGCTCGAGCGCGACTGCGGGACCAAGCTCCTCCTGCGGACCACCCGGAGCCTCACTCTTACCTCCTCCGGGAAGGCGTTCTTCGAGAGCGCGGTGAACGCCGTGAGCATCCTCGAGGACGCCCGGCGCTCCCTCTACGGTTCGGACAGCATGCTCACCGGCACCGTCCGCCTGACGGCCGCCGAGGACTTCGGCTCGCGGATCATCACCCCCGCCATCGGGAAGCTCACCCGGCTCCATCCGGAGCTCGTCTTCGAGATGCACTACACGGACAAGCTCGTCGATCTGGTGAAGGACGGGGTGGACATCGCCGTCCGGATCGGGAAGCTCGCCCCGAGTAGCTTCAAGGCCAAGCGGGTGGGGGAGATCGAGATGGTCCTCGTGGCATCGAAGGAGTTTCTCCGGAAGCACCCCGCGGTCAAGGCCCCGGCCGACCTCACGGGACTGGACTGCCTGTGCTTCTCGAGCACCTCTGCCCATCCGAGGTGGGTCCTCCGGCAGGGAGGCCGGACGGTGAAGGTCGCCATCAGGCCCCGGATCGTCGCCAACCAGATGCTAAGCCTCATAGGCCTCGCCGGCGACGGCTCCGGGGTCGCCCTGGTTCCTTTGTTTCTTTGTAAAGAAGAACTAAGCCAGGGGAAACTCGTCCGGGTCCTCCCGGAATGGAAAGGGAACACGCTCCCGGTGTCCATCGTCTCTCCCTTCGGGACGGATTCCTCCAGCCGGCTGAAGATCATCTCCGACCACCTCGCGAAGAGTATAAAAAGTTCTCTAAGCTAAAGGAATCTGGACACGGAAGACCAACCTCCTATAGAATTCCGCCCAATCAAATCCTTACTCTCGGCGGTAAACCATGAACCCTCTAAAGTTAAACTTTGCTTTCCTTCTCCTCACCCTGTCCGGAGTGGTAGGCGCCCAGGCGCCGAACGCGCTCGAGACCGCAAGGCACATGGTCCGGAAGATCGGCATCGAGGGCAGCGGGAAGTGCAACTCCTGCCACGGGGCCTCCCTCTCCACGGCGAGGCTCTGGTCCAACCAGGCCGCGAGGATTAACTACGACTGCATCAAGAAGGACACCCTGACTCCCATCGAACGGGTCAACTGCCTTCGCTCGAACCCCCTGGATCCGAATTCTCCCTTCACGGCGAACCGCCTCGGCTTCCTGTCGGTCTACACCCGGTCGGAGATCTTCCTGAACCTCTTCCGGAACGCCTACCCGAACGATCCGGCCCTCGCCAAGAAGCTCCACGAGGAGCTGGTCAGTAGCGCCTCCATGCCGCCGGAAGGTTCCGGCGAGCCGACCTTCGAAGGGAAGGAGCTGGAAGACGTCATCAAGTGGACCCTGGACTTCATGCCCATGGTCGATGCGGTCATCAAGCCCGAGCCGGAGAAGCCCTGCGCTCCGTTCATCTCCGACGAGCTCAAGGATCACATCCTCAAGATGAAAACCTCCGGCTGGTCCGCCAAGAACCAGGAAAACGGAATGAGCTTCTTCGGCTGTGGAGTGAGCCTCGATCCGCTCGACTGCTTCGAGGACATCAAGAACTCCGCCGCCGAGTTCGGGAACCCGGCCTACGTGCAGAACCTGAAGGTCATCCACAAGAGAGACAAGCGCTCCTACTTCTGGTTCCGCGGTTCTCCCGATGGCCGCTACCTTGGCTTCGGCGGCACCTACGGCCGGACGACCTCCTACGCGGAGATGGTGGACATGGCCCTGGCGAACAAGCCGGGAGCGAACTCCGTCGTCTCCTTCGACGACGCCACGGACCCGTCCTTCCTCCCGGACAACACGGGGTTTAGCTTCACGGGCCTCGAGCGGCCGATCCAGTCACTCTGTAAGATGAGCGTGATCCAGGACGGTCTCGTGACGCCGGGGACGCGCTACAAGCTCCGCGACAACCAGAAGTGCGCCAACGACACCGAAGGCTGGTACAACTCCTGGGGAGCGAGCCTCGATAACCTGAGCTACTGGATGATCGCCGGGAACTTCATCGCCGACGACGCCCAGTACTCCTCGACCAACCCGATCCCCGCGTCTTCGAACTACCGGACCGACATCATCCGGCTAAACGAGATGAAGAACGATGGCCTGAGCTACAAGGCCGGGCGCGCCGCCGGCATGAGCGTGAAGGGCCTGGTCGACATGATCGTGAGTCCTTCCGCCATCATCATGAACAACCGCTTCGGTGCTAACGCCACCCAGAGCGGGTTCCAGCTCCGCTCCATCGTCCCGGAGTTCTCCGAGGAAGGCGGGTCCCTGCACTTCAAGAAAGTCGGGGAGTACTGCGGCTTTGGTAGCAAGGCGAACTTCTCCTTCGACGAACGCTTCCTGACCTTCCACCAGTACCCGGAACCGTGGAGGGCGGGGGAACCGGAGCTGCCGGGGGACACGAGTAACGTCGTGGTGCTGGACCTCCTCACCGGTGTTTCCACCCGGATCACTCAGGTGCCGGCGGGCTACAAGGCCCTCTTCCCGCACTTCAGGAGCGACGGCTGGATCTACTTCATCCTAAGAGAACCCGGGGATGCCCGCGAGCAGGTCATGGCATCGGACTTCGCCATCCGCGCCGCACTGGCACCCATCGCCTATCGATGAAACCCCTCCTCCTCTGCCTCCTGTCAGCTCTCTTCTCCGAGGCTTCCCGGGCGTCCCCTCGCTCAACGCCCGTGGACCGGAAGCTCACCGGGGAAGCGCTGGACTACGGCCGAATCGGAGGAGACGTCCGACCGCGAACCCGCGAAGAGGAGCGCCGCCTCTCCTGGGAAATCGCCAGAAGAGTGGTCGCCCCGGTGAAGCTCAAAAGCGGAATCACGCTTCCCCTGTTCCAGACCTGGTACGGGAAAGATGACCTCTCCCGGATCATGGGCCAGGTGCTGAAGACGCAGGGACCTCTGTCGATCCCGTCCACCTTGGTCGCTCAGAAAGAGATCGTCCAGGAGGCCTTCCGCTGGAACGAGACGAGCGCCGCCCTCTTCCGGAGCTGGGATCCGAAGGCCTTCGAGGAACGGAGAAGACTCATGCTCGAAGATCCGACGGTGGCCTCGGCCATCAACTCCGAGCAGCGGGTCCTCTTCAGTCCGAAGCTCGCGGCCCACCTGATCGCCAACTATCCGTCGGTCATCCGGTGCCTCCGGGAAGCAGGGAAGATCCCGTCTCCGCACGAGGACCTCGAAGCCTCGGAGAACTTCTCTCCCTGCATCGGAACCGAAGCACCGTTCGGAAGCGTGGTGGTCAAGGCCCGCTGGGTCCAGGATGAAGGCCAGGTCCAGAAGGTTCCGACCGACGTCGACGCCGTCGGCTCCCAGGTCACCGGTGGCACTTGGATCGGGTCGGAGAAGCTCCACATCCCCGCGGGCACGGCCCACGGTGCGAAGGATCCGGTCACCGGGAAGGTAAAAAAACTCCTGGCCCTCCACATCGCCGTGAAGGAAACCCGGGACTGGGTGTGGATCACTCTTTGGTGGGCACCGGACAAGAACCACTTCGGAGAGGATAAGCCGCAGGACTTCCCCGGCGCCTGGAGGAACTACGAGATGTGTTCGGTCACCGGGTACAAGGCACTACCGTATGAGAAGCGTGACTCGGTGAGGGCGCTCGCGGAAGCGGCCATCGACCGGGAGACCCAGGGAGATTCCTGGTGCTCGAACCCCTACATCGAGGTCGAGCCGGGGAACGCCAGGTCCAACTGCATCGGCTGCCACCAGCACGGCGGCTCGGAGGCGACGGACGTCTCCCGGCACGGCCGGGGGAAGGTCCGGAGGAACTTTCCCTCCGACTACCTCTGGTCCATGAACCACGGGATCGAAGTGGGGACTATGTTCCGGGGCTGGGTTGAGAATCTAGGCTTCTGATCAGCTCTTCCACCGCTCGGATGAGCTCCGGCAGCGGGAGGACGGATTCCTCGGGAACGTGGACGAAGCCACAGCGCAGGTTCCGCCGCCGGGCCAGCTCCATCAGGCGGTAGAAGAGGTAGTTGCACACGTAGGTCCCGGCGCTGTTTGAAACGCGGACCGCGATGCCTCTTCGACGGAGGTCGGCGACGAGTTGGCCCAGCGGGAGAGTGGTGAAGTAGCCGGCCGGGCCCCCCGGCGTGATCTCCTCGTCCACGGGCCTCACCCCGTCGTTGTCGGCGATCTCGGCGTCCATGCAGTTGATCGCGATCCGCTCCAGCTCGATGGAGCTCCGACCAGCGGCGAGCCCGAGGGCGAGGACCGTGTCCGGGTTGAAGCTTTCGATGGACCGCTCCAGTTCCTCGAAGGCCTGGCCGAAAGTGACCGGAAGGGTCCGGGCTTCGAACTGGCAGTTCTCCGGAAGGGTGACCTGGAGCATGTTAAAGGCTTCGACCAGGAGCTGGGTCGGATTCCGCTTGTTGTCGCCGAAGGGTTCGAAACCAGTGATGAGGATCTTCATCAGAGAATTCTAAGAGCATTCAAAAAAAAATGCCAGGACTGGCCTGGCATTTTTTTGTCTTACATGCTGTCGTCGGTCGTGCCGGTTCCGGTTCCCGTGCCCGTGCCGGTAGCGCCCGAGCCGGTGCCGGTGGCCGCGTCAGTTCCGGTGCCGGTCGCGGAAGATGAGCCGAAATCAGTTCCGGTGGCACCCGTGCCGGAGTTGTCTTCCATCCTCTGCTGGTTCGTACCGGACTTCTTCGAGTTGGTCGTCCCCATGTTGGTGGAAGAACCGGTGCCGGTGGAGTTCATCGACCCCGAGCCCATGGTGCTCGAACCTGAGTTCGTGGTCGTCCCCGTGCCAGTGGAGGACGAGCCGCTCCCTGACTGGGCCAGGACTGGAGCGCTTGCGACCAAGGCCGCGACTGTTAGAACTAAGAGCTTTTTCATATTAACCTCCGGGTTAAGATAAGACCGTAATGGTCCGTAGAAAATCAAGCCTTCAAAATGATGT
>SXUH01000407.1 GCA_005791855.1 Bdellovibrionales bacterium | reverse complement strand
CTACTCGGTAAGTTTTAAGAGAGGTTTCCTGTGTTACATCAACTGCTCGAGTACCTGAGCTACTACATTCCGGAGATCATCTGCATCTTCCTGATGACGACCCTTCTGCTGGCCGAATCGGGAGTGAAGGATGAGCACGGCAGCCGGGACAAGATCTTCGTCTACGCGCTGGGACTCCTCGGGGTCACCCTCGTCTTCCTCTGCATGAACCTCTACAAGGGCCCGGCCCACATCTTCCACAGTGCGCTCACCATCGATCCGTTCAGCACCCTGGTGAAGATCATCATGGTGGTCGGGACCATGGGGTCGATCTACCTCGCCCGGTCCTCGAAGGACATCTACACCAATCTCAAGTCCGAGTTCGCCATCATGTCCGTCGGCGTCCTGATCGGCGGGATGCTCCTCGCCTCCGCCAACAACATGCTGACCCTCTACCTCGGGATCGAGACCCTCTCGATCCTCTCGTACGTGATGAGCTCGCTCAAGAGAGACGAGTCGACCTCGGCGGAAGCCGGGATGAAGTACGCGCTCTACGGTGGCCTCACCGCCGGAGTGATGCTCTTCGGGATGAGCCACCTCTACGGAGTGCTCGGGTCCATCCAGTTCGCGGAGATCATTCCGAAGATCGCCACCCTCCAGGGTGCCCAGCTCGTGATCGTCATGGTCGCGTTCCTGATGTTCTTCGCCGGAATCGGCTACAAGATCTCCGCCTTCCCGTTCCACATGTGGACACCGGACGTATACCAGGGGTCTCCGATCCCGGTGACGTCCTTCTTCTCCATCGTTCCGAAGATGGCGGGTCTTGCGGTCCTCGTCCGGGTAACGATGGTCTTTTTTGCTCAGGAATCGGCCCTCTCCGTTTCCTGGATCGGCCTCATCCTCGTGATCGCGGCCATGACCATGACCGTCGGAAACGTCACGGCCATCGGGCAGAATTCGGTGAAGCGACTCCTCGCCTTCTCGTCGATCGGTCAGGTGGGGATGATCATGCTCGGTGTGGTCGTGCTTAACGAGGCCGGTGTGCGCGCGATCCTCTTCTACGGGATCGCCTACCTCTTCATGACCATGATCGCGTTCTACATCACCTCCCACCTCTCGGACATGTACGGGACCGATACCTACGACGTCTTCCGCGGCCTGGTTTACAAGCACCCGGTGATGGCGATCGTCATGGCTTCCGTCCTCTTCTCCCTCGCGGGGATGCCGCCGTTTAGTGGCTTCGTGGCGAAGTTTAACATCTTCGCGGTTGTCATCGAGAAGAAGTACTACGGCATCGCTTTAGTCGCAGCGATTAACTCGGTTATCGCCCTCTACTACTACATGAAGCTCGCTAAGACGATGATTTTAGGTAAGCCCGACGGTGTAGAGAGAGTCATCGGTTTTGATTTCTCTAACCAGGCAGTCATCGTCGCCCTCTTCATCCCGGTGATCTTCCTCGGGATCTTCTGGGAGAACGTCATGGCCCTCTCAGGGAACGCCACAGTCTATATCAAATAAGAATGGGGAGCTTTTGCTCCCCTCTTAGTTTTCTACCGCAAGTCACAAAATCCATTATACTTGTGCTATGACGAAATTCAGAATCCGGCATGCCAATGGCCGGGTCATAGGACCGTTCTCGAAAGAGCAGCTTTTCGAATTGAGGGCCAAGGGTCACATCAAGGGTTCGGAGGAAGCGCAGAAGTTTCCCGACGGGGACTGGGGCGCCTTCTCTTCGCTCGACGTCTACCCGGAGGTCATGGCCCACAAGACCGAGGAGCCGCCGGAGCTCGTCGAAGAAACCTTCGTCATCGACCTCACCAAGATCCGGCAGCAGCTCAGAGAAAACGAGCTCGAGAAGATCGCTCCCGCAAAGATCGATCCGGTCCAGCTCACCGAGACCGCGCGGGTTCCGTTCGAGGACCCACGGCCCAGGACCGCCGTGGGCGACCTCCCGCCGCTTCAGCCGATCGAGCTCGACACCACTCAGACCAACCTCGTCCTCGATCCCCGCGGAGACACCGACGGGATAGAAAAGACCGTCATTAATCCGGTGGCGCAGAAGGAACTCGCGCGGATGCGCCAGTTGGAAGAGAAGGCCCGCCTCCGGAAGGAAGAAGAGGAGCGCAGGCAGGCGGAGCTCCTGGCCTACCAGGAGAAGAAGCTCCAGGAAGAAAAGGCCGAGAAGGAGCGGAAGGCGCTCGTCCCCGCCGACGAATCGACGCAGATCATCCGCGTCCAGCACCTGGATCGAAACCTCCCCGCCGCGATCGAAGCGGAGAGAGACCTCGAGCTCGAGCTCCGGGAGATCCGGAAGCAGGAGAAGCTCGCGAGCATCGAAGACTACGACGCCGACGAGGAAGCGGAAGCCGCGGAACCGGACAAGAACAAGAAGAAGAAACTCTTCATCGCCGTCGCCGCGATCCTTCTCATCTTCGCGGTCTTCTTCCCCGACGGGGGGAAGAACAAGAAGCGGCCCTACACCTACTTCCCGCCGCAGATCGTCTTCCCGATCCCCTTCGACCAGGCGGACATCGCCAAGTCCCAGGTGGAGTTCACCCAAGGGCAGGAGCTCCTGGCCAAGGGGACCTACCCCGCCCTCATCAAGGCGGGCCTCAAGTTCAAGAGCAGCTACGAGAACAACCTCGAGAACGTCCAGGCGCTGAACTTCCTCGTCCGCACCTACGCCGAACAGCTCAAGTACTCGAAGACGAAGCTCGCGGACTCCCAGACCCTCTTCAACATCATCCAGAGTAAGAGGCCCTTCCTCCTCCAGGATCCCAACGGCGTCATCGGCCTGAACCTCTTCTACATGTCCATCGGGAAGACCGAAGCCGCCAACGACGTGGTCTCGAAGTACCTGAAGCTCCAGCCGAAGAACGTCACCCAGGACCTCTTCGCGGTGTACCTCAAGAGCCTCCTCGAGGCTGGCAAGGTGGACCTCGCCAAGCAGTTCTTCACGGCCCTCGAGAAGTCTCCGGAGAAGAACCGCTACGGCCTGTCGGCGATGATCGACTACCTCCTCCTGAACCAGGAAACCGCGAAGGCCATGGAGTACGTGGACGAGGCCATGAAGAAGAACCCGGACCTCGTGAGCTTCAAGCTCCTCAAGGCCGAGCAGGCGATCAACGAGAAGAAGTTCGCGGACGTCTTCGAGCTCCTCCGGGCGGTGGAAAGTAAGAACTACGAGTACAACGACATCGGCCGCTCGAAGTTCCTCGAGCTCACGGGCCTCCTCCTCGCCTACAAGGGCAACGTCAAGGAGGCGACCCGGATGCTCTCCGAGTCCCTGGCGCTCCACGAATCGGACGACCTGCGGATGAAGCTCGCGGACCTGAAGACCACCGGCGGATCTCCGACGGACACGGAGAAACTCATCTCCGAAAGCCAGGCCGTGAAGCTCCTCCAGCAGGCCAAGGAATTCTTCGACAAGAAGAACTACGAGCTCGCCCTGAGCTACGCCGCGAAGGCCTCCGACGCCCACCCGGGCCACATCCCGTCGGAGATCTTCCTCGCCAAGACCCAGCTCAAGCTGGGCCACGCCAAGCACGGGCTCCTGACCCTGGAGAACCTCCTGAAGAAGTACCCGGACGACAAGCAGATCAACTTCGCCCTCCTCGACGGGTACATCCAGACCTACAAGGTGAAGGACGCGAAGAACCGGATCGCCGCCATCGCGCTCACGGACCTCAAGGGGAGTTGGGAGTTCGCCTCCTACAACGCTCGCCTGGCCATCAAGTCCGGGGACACGCTCCAGGCCATGTCCTGGCTCAAGATCTCGACGAGCCTCAATCCGCTCAACGACCAGGACATCTTCCTCCTCTCGGAGATCCTGCTGAAGAAGTCGAACTTCGAAGCGGTCCGGACCCTCCTGAACAAGTGCACGGAGCTCGATCCGGGGAACCCGGACTACCGGATCGCCTACGCGAAGCTCGTCTACGAAACCCAGGATGACCAGGCCGCCATCGGCTACCTCCTCGGGCTCCTCCAGGAGTTCGGCGAGGATCCGAGGTTCCTCTCCGAGATCGCGATCTTCTACTTCCGGGCCGGGAAGGTGAAGGACTTCCAGGACTACAAGGCGAAGCTCGAAGCCCTTCCCACCAAGGACAAGGCGCTCTACGAGTTCCTCATCCGCGCGGCCCTCATGGACGAGCGCTTCGACGAGATCCCGGGCCTGGTCGAGCAGCTCCTGGTCATCGAACCCGGCGACATCGAGAGCATGATGACCGCGGGCCGGGTCCTCTTCGAGAGCGGAAAGCTCGTCGAGGCGGCCAAGTGGTTCAAGCGCGTCCAGGAGAAGCTCGACACCTACCCGAAGGTCCTTTTCTACATCGCAAAAATCAAGTACCTCAGCGGCGACCACGACGGGGCGATGGCGGAGATCGAGAAGAACATGAAGGAAAACGGCGAAAACGACGAAGACCTGGTGCTCATGGGTCAGATAAACGTCGAAAAGGATAAGTTCGTCGAAGCGGAGAACCTCTTCAAGCGCGCCCAGAAGATCAATCCGAAGTCCTACAGCGCGCTGGTGGGTCTTGCGGACCTGAGCACCCGGAGAAACAATTTTGACCTCGCCTTGGATTTATATAAGAAGGCCCAGAAGCAGAAGTCCGAAGAGCCGATCCTCCACCGGAAAGTCGGGGACGTTTACCGGCTCCTGGGGCAGGGAGCTCTGGCCATCGAATCCTATAAAATGTATCTTGAGATGGATCCGGAAGCAGCGGACAAGGGAAAGATCGAAGCTTATATAAAACTAATGCAATAGGTGAAGCGATGCTGGACATCAAGAGACTTGAGACGGACTTTGAAGGCGTGAAGAAGAACCTCGGCACGAGGAACTTCGATACCTCGGTCCTCAACGAAATCCTCGACCTCAACAAGCAGAGGAAGACCCTCACCACCGCTTCGGAAACAAAGAAGGCAGAGATCAACAGACTCTCCCGTGAGATCGGAGAACTGAAGAAGAACAAGGCCGACGCCGCGGGTCCCATGGGGCAGGTCGCGGCCCTCAAGGCCGACATGGAGAAGGAAGCCAAAGACCTGGACACGGTCCTGGCCAAGCAGCAGGCCCTCCTGCTCAACATCCCGAACCTCCTCGACCCGTCGACGCCCGTCGGGAAGGACGAGAACGACAACCAGGAAGCCAAGCGCTGGGGCACGCCGCGGACCTTCGACTTCACCCCGGTGGACCACGCCGACCTCGGCGAGAAGCTCGGCATGCTAGACTTCGAAAGCGCCGCCAAGATCACCGGGGCGAGGTTCGTCGTCTACAAGGGGGGCATTGCCCGCCTGGAGCGCGCGCTCATCAACTTCATGCTCGACCACCACATGGGGAAGGGCTTCACCGAGATGATGACTCCGTTCATCGCTCACGAACGATCCCTGGTCGGAACCGGGAACCTTCCGAAGTTCAAGGACCAGCTCTTCAAGCTCGAGGATAACGACTGGTACCTGATCCCGACCTCGGAGGTCACGCTGACCAACCTCAAGCGCGAGCAGATCATCGACGAAGCAGAGTTCCCGTTCCTCTACACCGCCTACTCTCCGTGCTTTCGCTCGGAAGCCGGCTCCCACGGTAAAGACGTGAAGGGCCTCATCAGGATGCACAAGTTCAATAAAGTTGAAATGGTCGCCATCTGTGCTCCAAGCTACTCTCCGACGGCTCATCAGCTAATGATCGATAGCGCCTGCGAAATCTTGCAAAGGCTTGGTTTACCATACAGAGCATTAAACCTTTGTTCTGGAGACATTGGTTTCGCTTCGCAGAAAACTATCGACCTTGAAGTCTGGGTTCCAAGCCAGAATAAGTACCGAGAAATTTCCTCCATTTCAAACTGCGGGGATTTCCAGGCACGTCGTGCCAATATCCGCTTCCGTAATAAAGAAGGCAAAGTAGATTTCGCTCACACGCTCAATGGCTCCGGTTTGGCGGTGGGTAGGACGGTGGTGGCCATCCTAGAGAACTACCAGCAAAAAGATGGCTCTGTGCAGGTTCCTGAGGCCCTCGTACCCTATATGGGCGGCCTCAAAGAGATCAAGAAATAGCAATTGTCTTTTAAGCCTACTTTCACTATATTAATCCCCTGTGCGTGGAGGACTGGCCGAGTGGTTTAAGGCAACAGTTTTGAAAACTGTCGTGGGTTAACGCCTACCTGGGGTTCGAATCCCTAGTCCTCCGCCATCTTTTAAATTTAGGTTTTT
>SXUH01000406.1 GCA_005791855.1 Bdellovibrionales bacterium | reverse complement strand
GCAGCTCGACTTCTCCTACGGTGAAGCCGCGGAGATCTTCATGGGCCTCTCCCACCACTTCCGAGACGATATGGTGACGGTCCTCCAGGGCCCCACCGGCGGCGGGAAGACCACGCTCATCCGCCTGCTCCTCGGGATGCTCCAGCCCGGGGCCGGGGAGTACCTGATCAACGGCCAGGTGGTGAACCGGCAGAGCTTCCACGAGTTCAACCGGTTCCGGCTCAACATGGGGTACGCCGCCGACGACGGTGGCCTCATCCACAACATGACCATCTACGAGAACTTCAAGCTCCCGCTGGACTACCACGGCTACCGGCCGGCGGCGGACCGGAGGGAGTACATCCTCGAGCGGCTCGCGCGGTTCAACCTGGACAAGCAGATGTTCCTGCGGCCCTCGTTCGTCTCCGGGGGGACGCGGAAGGTCGCGTCCGTGCTCAAGGCCTTCCTCCTCGACCCGGAGGTCCTCATCCTGAACAACCCGACCATGGGTCTCGGGAGCGAGCACGTCCTCCCGCTCGTGAACCTCATCCGCCACCACCGGGAGTCGCGGAACCTCCGGCACGTCCTCATCTGCAGCGAGGACCGGGGCTTCCTCCGGCACCTGGACGCGAGGGTGCTCCAGGTGAGCTCCACGCACCTCACGGAATCTACCCTCGCGGAGGCGGCCTGATGAACTACAAGTTCAACCCCTTCGAGCGCGCCGTCGGCCTCTTCCTCTCCGTCGCCATCGTCGGAAGCCTCTTCGTGGCCGTCGGCCTCGCCGTGAGCAAGAAGTGGTTCGAGGAGAAGACCACGTACCACACCTACAGCCCCACCGCGAGCAACATCCGCGTCGGGAGTAGCGTCCTCATGGCGGGCCTCAAGATCGGCCAGATCGAGGGCCTGGACCTGGACCACACGAACAAGATCAAGGTGACCTTCAGCGTCTACCAGAAGTACACCGCGAACCTCGTCGAGGGCGTGAGCGTCCACTTCCAACGCCCCTTCATCATCGGGGATAAGATCCTCACTCTCTCTCCGGGGGACACCACCCGGGCGCGCCTCGCCGCCGGGGCCCTCGTCCCCGTCGCGGAGTCGACGGACCTCATGGACATCCTGAGCGGGAACAAGCTCGAGGCCCTCGTGGCCAAGGTCGAGAGCATCCTCACCAACCTCGACGACACCGTCGTCCTCGGGAAGGAAGTGGCCTTCCAGCTCAGCGACAAGAAGAAGATCCAGAAGACCCTCGAGAACGTGGCCTTCGCCTCGGGCGAGGTCCGGAAGGCCCTCCCCCACATCACGAAGAAGGCCCCGCACCTCGCGGAGAACCTCCACTCCACGGTGGAGAACCTGGCGGCGATCTCCGCGGGGCTCAAGGAACTGCAGCCGGAGGGAAGCAAGAAGACCATCGAGCTCCTGAACGAATCGGTGGTCGTGCTCCAGGCGATGCAGAAGTCCTTCTTCCTCCGCGGCGGAGTGAAGGACGTGAAAGCCGAACAGATTGCTAAGGAAAAAGAAGAGGCCACGAAGCGAGCCCCGGCCAGCGCCGACTAGGTCCCGACTCGGGTCGCAACTTTGGGTTGGTTCAACCTACGGTAGCTAGCTCTTTGGAATCCGAACCTCCGGCGTTCCCCTCTTTCGCAGGAAACCATGCGCTTCCTTCCCTCCTGTTTCAGAATGGGGGGATATCTTTCCCTCGGAGGATCTATGAAAGCTCTCAACCTCATCGTCCTTGCGGCCCTCTTCGCGGGCTGCAGCTCGTCGCCGAAGTCCAACCGGGTGATGCCCCGGATGTCTTCCTTCTCCCGGACCGCTTCGGAGAACTACCTGGAGAAGACGGTGGCCAACTGGCCCGCCAGACCCAAGCTCGCGGTGCAGACCATGCGCGCGAAGTACGGCGAGCCCCTGGAGGTCACCTCCGAGACCGTCACCTGGCACGACGAAGGGCCCTTCAAGCGCATCACGGTTTCGAAGACCGAGGTCGCCCACGACTTCCCCAAGCCCCACATGGACTTCATCGAGCACACCGTGGCCTACGCGGTACCGGTGAGCAAGGTCGACGACCTCCTCGCCTTCGACGGAAGCCTCACCATCAACCGCACGGCGGGGGAGCTCTCCGCCAGGTGCGACCAGGAAGCTCACAACATCCTCACCCTCAACATGGCCCACGACGTCGCCCAGGGCATCCGCACCTCCCGGGAGGCCCGCAACGACTTCAGCCAGTACGTCGTCGACCACATGCTGGGGAACAATCCACCGTACGCGGAGAAGCTCCAGTTCGAAGTGAAGCGGGGAAACCTCGCGGCCTTCGGCGACTCTCCCGCCATCCCCGGGGCTCCGGTGAGGGCCGTCGCCGGGGACAAGAACGCCCGCGGGGACGCGGAGATCATGGCCCTCGTCATGGCCACCGATGACAACGAGGTCCTGGCCTCCACCGAGGCCCAGAAGAAGAGCATCGACGACGTGATCATCGGCTACGCGAAGCTGCTCCACGCGGAACACGGGAAGAACCAGTCCTCCATCATGGAGCTCGGCAAGCGGATCAACGTCGTCCCCGCCAACACCAAGGCGGTGGAGGACCTCCGGGCGAAGGGGGCAGACGAGCTGGCCTCCATCATCGCCCTCGACGGCAAGCGCTTCGAGAAGGCCTTCATCCGGACCATGATCAAGAATCACCGGGAGGCGCTCTCGCTCATCGATAACTCGCTCCTTCCCAGGGCCAAGGACGAGCAGCTCCGGGAGCACCTCTCCATGACGAGGCACCACGTGGCTTCGCACCTGGAGCAGGCGGAGGGGATCGCCTCCCAGCTCTGAAACTGCCCTACCATGTTGGTGCTGGGAATAGTTCAAGGTAAATTCTTGCTCTTACTTTTATTTTCTGACGAGCGTCACTTAACATTAGAATTAAGGTCATAGCAGCATCTCCTGTAGGACATGAATTGCAGTGGACCGTTCATGAAAAGAACATGTCCAAACCCAGACTGCGCATTCCCGAATTCCACCATCAAAGATGGACACTTCAGAAGAGCAGAAGACTGTAAAGTCATCCAACGCTTTCGCTGC
>SXUH01000405.1 GCA_005791855.1 Bdellovibrionales bacterium | reverse complement strand
TCCCGCTTGCGAAGCTCGAACCCTTCCTGAAGCAGATGAAGGCCATCGACGAGGTGGTCAAATCCTTCCCGCCGCTGGACACGTCAAAGTAGACTGCTTTACTTTAGCGGAATTTTCTCATGGCGCCCGATCCCTAGTCTTTAGAGGCCGATCTTCTATCATTATTAAGAGTGAAAAGGAGTGCCTATGGAACTGCTACAGTCAAGCAAAGAGTTCAAGACCTTCATTCCCAGAGAATCCGGGCCCGTGACCAGCAGTAGAGAAGACGAGATCCTCAAGGAAGTTCGAAACTCCCCGAATCCAAAAATCAAAGTGGCGGTCTGCGACCTCGACGGGACCTTGCGCGGCAAGTACATCCATAAGGATAAGTTCTTCTCCACTCTGCAGGGCGGGTTCGGCTTGTGCAACGTGGTCTTCGGCTGGGACATCGGCGACCAGGCCTACGACGCCTGCGACTTCACCAGCTGGAACACGGGCTTCCCCGATGCCACGGCGAACCTCGACCTCCTCACCATGCGGAAGGTCCCCTGGGATAACGACGTCTGCTTCTTCCTGGGAGACTTCGACAGCGACATCTGTCCGCGGACCATCCTCCGGAGGGTCAAGGCGGAGGCGGCAGCACTCGGTCTATCCGCGTCCTTCGGCCAGGAGTTCGAGTGGTTCAACTTCCGGGAGAACACCGAGGAGCTGAGCGAGCGGGACTTCCGGAAACCTCGGCACCTGACCCCGGGGATGTTCGGCTACTCCATCCTCCGCATGGCCCACAACCGGGAGTTCTTCAACGAGATCTACGACCTCCTCGATCGGTTCCGGGTGCCCATCGAAGGGCTGCACACCGAATCGGGGCCCGGGGTCCTCGAGGCCGCGATCCTCCACGCCGACGTCCTCGAGTCCGCGGACCGGGCGATCCTCTTCAAGACCGCGGTGAAGGAGATCGGGATCCGCCACGGGATCATGCCGACCTTCATGGCCAAGTTCAACGAAAAGCTCCCGGGGTGCTCGGGCCATCTCCACCAGAGCCTGTGGAAGGACGGGAAGAACCTCTTCTTCGACGGGGGCCGGGAAAACAACATGAGCCCGGTGATGGAGTCCTACATCGCGGGCCTGCTCCAGTGCCTGCCCCACATCCTCCCGATGTACGCGCCGACCGTGAACTCCTACAAGCGCCTGGTCCAGGGCGCCTGGGCACCGACCACGCTCACCTGGGGCATCGACAACCGGACCACCGCGGCCCGGGCCCTGCCCATCTCCCCGAAGAGTGCGCGCATCGAACTCCGGGTGGTGGGGGCGGACGCCAACCCGTACCTGGCCCACGCCGCCTCTCTCGCCTCCGGGCTCTACGGAGTGAAGAACAAACTGCGGCTCACGGTCCCGAGGAGCAGAGGCAACGGCTACCTCGACACGGGGAACGGCGTCCTCCCGCGGAACCTCAGTGAGGCCACGGCCCGGATGAAGGACTCCCGCCTCGCCCGCGAGCTCTTCGGAGACACCTTCGTGGATCACTTCACCTACACCAGGGACTGGGAGTGGAACCTCCACCAGAAGGCCGTCACCGACTGGGAACACCGGAGTTACTTTGAGAGCATCTAGGGCCATCCGGTTCCACCAGACCGGCGGACCAGAAGTTCTCCGGTACGAAACCGTGGACGTCGGGAACCCTGGCCCCGCGGAGGCCGTCGTCCAGCACAAGTGCATCGGGGTGAACTTCATCGACACCTACTACCGGACGGGCCTCTACCAGACTCCGCTCCCCGCGGGCCTAGGGTTCGAGGCGGCCGGGATCGTCGAGGACGTCGGCAGCGGTGTGACCCACGTGAAGGTCGGAGACCGGGTGGCGTACGCCCAGGGCCCGCTGGGTGCCTACTCGGAGCGCCGGGTGATCCCCGCCTGGCAGCTGGTGAAGGTCCCACCGGCGGTGAGCTTCGAGCAGGCGGCCTCGGTGCTGCTCAAGGGGCTCACGGTCTACTACCTCTTCTTCGAAACCTATCGCCTGAGTCGGGGCGAGACCATCCTCTTCCACGCCGCCGCCGGCGGGGTGGGGCTCATCGCTTGCCAGTGGGCGCGGCACCTGGGGGTCGACCTCATCGGAACGACCAGCACCGGGGAGAAGGCGAAGATCGCCCGGGCCCACGGCGCCGCCCACGTCATCGACTACACCAGGGAGGACGTCGTGGCGAGAGTGAAGGAGCTCACCGGAGGGAAGCTCCTCCCGGTTGTCTACGACGGCGTGGGGAGATCGACCTGGGAGACCTCGCTGGATTGCCTAAGGCCCCGGGGACTCATGGTGAGCTTCGGGAACGCCTCCGGGCCCGTGACCGGAGTGAGCCTCGCGATCCTGGCGCAGCGGGGATCGCTGTACGTGACCAGGCCAACCCTCGGGGCCTACATGACAGACCAGCGGAAGCTCGCCGAGGCGTCGGCGAACCTCTTCGACCTCGTCGGGAGCGGCGTGATCAAGACCGCGGAGGTGGGCACGTATCCTCTGGAGGAAGCGCGCAGGGCACACGAGAAGCTCCTGGACCGGGAGCGAGCCGGGGGCCTTCTGCTCTATCCTTAGAAATTGTTCTTCACCATCGTCTGGTAGATCATGAGGCCAACGTAGGCATCCAGGGCGGCGTACTTGAGCTGGGCGTCCGTGAGGTCCACGCGTTCCCAGTTGGTGACCTTCGCGGCCTTCGAGAGCCGCTTCTTGAGAAAGATCGCTGTGAGGGCGCGGAGCCCGAGGCTGGTGAAACCTCGCTTCTTAACTTCCAGCGAGAGGTCGACGAAGCCCTGGGGGGTGAAGGTGACGATTTTCTTTAGCCCGTTGAGGTCGTCGGGGATTCCCACCCCGGCCTTGAGCACGTCCTTGCTAGAGAGCAGATCCACCAGCACCTTCGGCATGCGGAACTTGTTTAGCCGGAAGAGGTAGGCCTCCTTCTCCGTGGCAAGTTGCAGGAGCGAGACCCGGTAGCTCTCTCCCTTGGTGAAGCTCGGGCGAGTCTCGGTGTCGAAGCCCAGGACTTTTTCTTTGGCGAGGATCCCCACCGCCGCGATGGCCGCTTCTTCGGTTTCGATCACGTGGTAGGTTCCCGGGTAGTCGAACATGGGGAGGGCGTTGATCTCTTCTTTACTGATGAATGTCTGGAACGACTCTGGCATGGAGCTAGTGTACGTTTAAAAAATTTAGACGTCCAAAAAAATGTCATCGAAGTTCTCCGGACTTCCCCGGCGGACCGCCTCAAA
The DNA here is from genome assembly GCA_005791855.1 of Bdellovibrionales bacterium. Lineage (GTDB taxonomy): Bacteria > Bdellovibrionota > Bacteriovoracia > Bacteriovoracales > Bacteriovoracaceae > Peredibacter. The sequence continues at coordinate 446 of SXUH01000405.1, read as the reverse complement.
TCTCTGGCAGTTTTCGCTCGCCGCGGAAAGCGTGGCCCTGCACAAGGACCCGGAACCCGGACCTTTTGATCGCGAGGTGAAAACGGACTTAGAATCTACCTATTGAAATTCATCTTGTGGTCTTTCGCTGAACGTTTCCTCAAATAATCTCCACAAACTCTTTAAAATCGACTCCATTTCTTTCTGTGTGTGAATCCCACGAGGGGATGATAAAAAAGGATGTTTATATGAAACTCTCAGCACTGACCTTGGCGACGTTGATGTTCCTCACCTCATGTGACAACGTCGCGACCCAACAAGCAGCTTCATCGATGGACAATGTAAAGCTAAGAATCAACTTGGTAGACGCACCCATCGACGAAGTGAAAAACGTCTTCGTGAACATCGACCACATCGAGCTCCTGGTGGAGAAGGGCGGGAAGCAAGATCGACACCTCTTCGGCCGC
>SXUH01000404.1 GCA_005791855.1 Bdellovibrionales bacterium | reverse complement strand
GGAGATGGCTGCAAAAGAGATGAAGACGGCTACTACTGGATCACGGGCCGGATCGACGACGTCCTCAACGTCTCTGGCCACCGGCTCGGGACCGCCGAGATCGAGAGTGCGCTCATGGAGCACCCGGAGGTCTCGGAGGCCGCGGTGGTGGGGATCCCCCACGACATCAAGGGGATCGGGATCTACGCCTACGTGATCCTGGATACGCCCGCCGGTGACCCCAAGCTCATCGAAGGCATCAAGGACGTAGTCCGGGAGAAGATCGGTCGCTTCGCCGCCCCCGACGTGATCCACGTGACGAAGGGGCTTCCGAAGACCCGCTCCGGGAAGGTCCTCCTCCGGATCCTGCGGAAGATCGCCGCCGCCGAATACGACGGCCTCGGCGACGTCTCCACACTCTCGGAACCCGCCGTGGTCGAGACCCTGGTGAACGAACATAAAAACCTCACAGTCTAAGGAGCTCCCGTGAAGCCAACGAACCTGGTCATCTTTCTCCTCTCCGTCCTCACCCTCACGGGCGCCCGGGCCCAGAGCCCGGAGGAGCGGCTCCGGTCGCTGGTGAACGTCAACTCCGGCTCCGAGAACCACAAGGGCGTGAACGCCATCCAGGAAACCTACCGGAGCTGGCTCACCGACCTGGGCTTCAAGGTCGACCTCGTCGCCAACCCCGAGGGAGAGGCGAAGTCCGGGAAGCTCCTGCTCGCGACCCTCGCCGGCGAGGACCCGAAGTACGTCACCTTCGTCATGCACGCCGACACGGTCTTCGAACCCAAGTCCGCGTTCCAGCTCTTCACCAAGCTCGACGCCACCAAGGCCATGGGCCCGGGGGTGATCGACAACAAGGGTGGCCTGGTGGTGACCTACCTGGCCCTGAAGGACTACCTCGCCGCCCAGAAGAAACCCAAGTACTCACTCCGGATCGTCGTGAGCCCGAGCGAAGAGCTGGGCTCCACCGGCTTCAAGGAGACCTTCGAGAAGATCTCCTACGACTCCTTCATCGTCCTCGGCGTCGAGCCGGCCCACGAGCTCGGCATCGTCCACAGCCGGAAGGGGAACGTCTGGTACGAGATCACCGTGAAGGGGAAGGAAGCCCACGCGGGCCGGCACCACAAGGACGGCGTGAACGCCTGCCACATCCTCGCCACCAAGGTCGCCGAGATCCAGAAGCTCACCGACTACGCCAAGGAGGTCACCACCTCCGTGGGCCGGATGGAAGGCGGACAGGATAAGTTCAACATCGTCTGCGGTGAAGCCCGGGCGAAGCTCGACGTCCGCACGCCGTCGCTGGACCACCGGATGCGGATCATGAAGAAGATCGAGACCATCCTCAAGGCCCCGGAGATCAGCTACAAGGTCGTCGACGACACGGCTCCCTTCAAGGCGAACAAGGCGTCGATGAAGTACGTGGACCTCTACCTCCAGACCCTCAAGGAGGTCGAGGGCACCACGGCGAAGGCCCACGCCTCCGGCGGGGTAGGGGACACGAACTACTTCAGCAGAGAGGGCATCGTCATCCTCGATGGCCTGGGGCCCGTCGGCGAGGAGATCCACACGGAGAACGAGCACATCCTCCTCCCGAGCCTCGAGTCCCGGGCGAAGGTCCTCTCGGCGTTCCTGAAGAAGATCTAGCCTAGGGGTTGGGCCGCTGGCCCGACGGTGCCGCGGCCGGCATCTTGCTCACGTCGTACTTCACGTTCCGGAGGATCTGGACCTGCTTCTTGATCCGTTCCACGGAGAGGAGGAGTTTCGTTTCGTCGATGAGCCCCGGGAGGATGGCCTTGAGCATGACCTGGCGGACACTCTTGAGCTTCTCCATCTGGGAGGCGCTGAAGGCGACGGCTTCCGCGATGGTCGCCGGGTCCTGGTTCTTGATCTTGGTGAAGTAGTCGCTCAGCCGGGCCTCGAACTGGGCCTTGGTCTCTCCCGGTTTGATCTTAAAGGATTTCCCGGGGATGGTGACCGAGTAGGCGCCGTAGGGTGGGGGCCCGGCGGTCGCCGGGATCCAGAGCTTCACCTCGGTGTTCAGGAACCCCTTGGGGACCGTGCTCCCGTCCGCGTTGACCTTCACGAAGTCGACCTGCCGGCCCTCGTTGTAGGTCCAGAACGCTTCGACCTTCGGCGCGCCGGACTTCAGGAAGTTGAGGGTGTGGTCGATGTTGATGACGTCGGCGTAGGCGAGGATGAAGACCTCCCGCAGGTCGCTCTTGATCGCCGGCTCGTCCATCTCGAAGAGCATCTTCCGCTTCGGATTGCCCTTCTTCGCGTTGAGGTACGCGGAGACCGTGGCGATCCGGGCGTCGACCTCGTCGGCGGCCCGGTAGGAGCTGTAGAACTCGTACTGGAAGCCCATCTCCTTGAGGATCGCGGCCTTCGCCTCCGGGCCGAACTTGTCGAGGTGGTCGGGGTGGGCCTTGACGTCTTCCTTCGAGCCCGGGAGGACCTTGTCGTCTTCGGCGGTGAAGGAGATGGCCCGCATCGCCTGGTCGGGCTTCACGTTCGGGTTGAGCGAAATCGCCCGGCGGAGGGTGAGGTGGAACCCTTCGTGGACGTCGGTCATCCCCAGCACGTCGACGAGGCCATGGTCCCACTGGGACCCCATGGAGACCTCCCGGTCGAAGAAGGCGGCGTGGCCCAGGGAGTGCTTGTGCCGGTGGAGGGTCGGGTTGTAGTAGAAGCCGTCCCCCCGGTCCTTCATGCCTTCGAAGAAAGGTTTCCCGCCGAGGTCGAGGATGTCGTCGTACCCGTAGCGGTTGGCCCGCATCGACTCGAGGGTCACGTGGAGGACGTCGTCCACCGTCTCCGGGCCGCCGCGGAGGACCTTCAGGCGGACGGCCCCCGGGTGGTTCTTCACGGGTTCGATGGTCACGACGTAGCCCCGGGACCGCAGGCTCTGGGCGAGGCCTTCGACGACCTTCGTCTCGATCTTCACCAGGTCCTGTTCGAGGGCGTCGATGTCTCTCTTCAGGCTGTCGAGGTCGCCGGCCGTCGGGTTGTTCTCCTGGGCGTACTTGAGCTGCTTCTCGAGGTTGATCATCTTGCGGTAGATCTCCCCCGCGGCCTTCTGGTGCGCTTCGGTCGCGTCGTCGTAGGCCCGGATGGTCGCCTCGTCGAGCCGCTTCTGGAGGGCCTGGAACCGGATCTTCTTCTTCGGGTCGCTCACCGGCGCCAGCTCGACCCAGCCGTTGGTCGCTCCGATCACCGGGAAGTCGAGGACCTGGTAGTCGCCGTCCTTGAGCTTCAGGACCTGGCCCACTTTGAGCTGGCCCACGTTCGAGATGCCGATCTGCGGGAAGTAGAGATGCGGCCGGGTCACGTCCACGGTCGTCGGCGCGACCACCACAGGCCTGTTCGCGGGCCCCTGGCCCGGGGGCAGGGGCTTGACGCCGAACCAGGAGAAGATCGTGTCGATGATGTTCCCGTCGGGCTGCTTCCCCTTGCTCGGCTTCGGCATCGGCGCCGTCTTCGTCGCTTCCACCGCGAGCTTGTGGTCGGAGTCATCCAGGACCTGCATCCGCTGCCGGATCCGCGGGACCGCCGCGTAGATCTTCACGTCGTCGCTGAAGTCCCGGGCGAGTTCGTCCACCATGATCCGCCGGACCTTCCGGAGGTTCTCGAGCTGGGTGGTGGCGAAGGCCTTGACCTCGGCGAGGATCTTCGGGTCCCTGTTGGCGAGACCGAGGCTGTATTCGTTGATCCGCGCTTCGAAGGCCTCCGTGGTCTCCCCGGGTTTGAGCTTGAAGGAGAGCCCCGGGACCGTCAGCGCGGAGGCGGCGACCGGCGGAGGCCCCGGGATCGCAGGAAGGTCGATGAGGATCGAAGCGTTGAAGTACCCGGCCTTGATCTGGTTCCCGTCGACGAGGGTGGCGTGGAGGGAGAACTTCGGTTCGCCACCCGCCAGGACGGAGAGGGCGAAGTCGATGTTCTTCACGTCGCTCCAGGCGAGGACGAGGGCCTCGCGCAGAGAATCGAGGGCCATCTTATCATTCTGCTCGATCTTGATCTTGAGCTTCGGATTCTTCCGAGACGCCTGGAGGGCGGCGGCGGAGGCGAACCGCGCTTCCACCTCGTGGGCCGTCCGTTTATCAACGTAATTATTCTTCTTGGCCATGTACCCCGGGAGGATGGCCTTGAGGTGCGGGTAGAGGTCGTAGAGCTCGTCGAACCGGGCGCTGTCCTTCGTCGAGCCGGGGAGGAACTGCCCGGGGCTCGCGCGGAAGGTGATCGCCTTCATCGCCTGCTCGGGTTTCACGTTCGGGTTGATGGAGACGGCCTTGTCCATGATGATGTGGAAGACCTCGTGGATCTCGAGCATGCTCAGGAGGTCCGACTTGTGCTGGTCCCACTCGTGGCCAACGGAGAGCTCGCGGCTGTTCCAGTAGGCTCCGCCGTAGGAGCGGGAGACCCGGTTCTCGGTGGGGTCGTAGTAGAAGTCGTCGCCGGGGTCCTTGATCTCCTGCCCGGGGTACTTCTTGGTCTTCAGGCTCGTGACCATGAGGGAGAGGGCTTCCGTCTCGGCCCCGTCGGTTCCGCGGACGACCTTGAGCCGCTTGGTCCCCTGCGCGACGGAGAAGCCCCTCGGCGACTCGACCTCGACGATGTAGCCGCGGGCCTTGAAGCTATCCGCGAGGACTTCCACGTAGGCCGCTTCCTTCAGGATGATGTTCGCCTCGAGGCTCGCGTACTTCTGCTTCATCTCCTGCGTGTAGGCCTGCTTCTTCTGGAGGATCTGCTCCGGCGTGAGACCGTCGCGCAGGCCCTCCTCTTCGATCTTCTTCACCCCGAGGTTGTATTCCTTCTCGAGCTCCGCCTTCTCCCTGATCGCTTCGTTCTTCCTCACCTTCGCGGCTTCGGAGAGCTTGTCGTAGGCGGCGATGGAGGCTTCGTCGAGCCGCTTCTGCACCAGCGGGACCCGCCGGGTCTTGCGCGGGTCGAGGAGGCTCACGAGGTTCACTCCGTCCGAGACCTTCTCCGTTGCCAGGTGGGCCCCGTCGGCGATCTTCCACCGCTGCCCGTCCAGGGTCAGCTCGGTTCCGACCGCGAGGTCCGTGTGTTCTTTCTTTCCGATCCGGACGAACTGGTAGTTCTTCTTCAGCGTGACGGGATACGTGGTCTCGAGGTAGTTCGTCACGGCCGTGTCGCAGGCATTCCTTCTTAGCTTCGCCTTGTCGTCGTTTGCAAGGACATCCCCACCGACGGCAACGAGGAGTACCGCGAGGTGAAGATTGCTGGAAAATCTCATCATTGGCCTTTGCGTACAATTGATCGAACGATGACTTATCGGTCTAAAGTCCTCGGGAACTTAGGCTTTTTTAAGATTTAATTAGATGGTAAGTGGTTGAAATCGTTCTATAAAAAATGGATCGTATCCATCAGCTCGGAAGGCTCGTTGGTGCTCACCTTCCCTCCGAAGTCCTTGAGGATCTTCTCCTCTAAGCTCTGGATACTCTGGGTGAACCCCAGTCCCATGTTCCCCTTGCGGAAGTGGGTCTTCATGATGGTCACGAGTTCGCCCAGCTCCTCCTGGGTGATCTTACTCTTCAGGAGCTCGTCCACCAGGACCAGGATCTTCTTCTCGAGCACCGACACCATGATCATCGCCGTGACCTTGTGGCTAACCTTCGAGGTCCCCAGGGTGTGGAAGTACTCGATGGATTTCTCCATGCACTCCCGGTCCACTTCCCAGGAGCTCAGGGCGAGCCGCTTGGCCCAGGTGAAGTGCCCGACCCAGATCATGAGGACGGTGGTGAGGATGAAGAGGAGGGGCCAGATGAAGGAGTGGTGGAACTCGAAGTAGTAGCTGACCACGAGGTTGAGGAGGAACGCCGAGATGATCCCGAAGCGGTAGGCCGCGCCCGGGTAGGGGTCCGACGCCCGGGCGACGACGAGCAGGAGCTCGCAGCCGGTCTTGGCCTCGAAGAGCTTGAGCCGTTCCTTGACGAGCTTCACGTCTTCCTGGATTAGAATCTCTCTCATCACCAACTCCCCGAAGAGCCGCCGCCGCTGAAGCCGCCGCCGCCGCCGCCCCAGCCGCCGCCGCCGAACCCACCGCCGCCGAAGCCTCCGCCACCGAACCCGCCTCTCCTACCACCGCCGGAGAGCAGGGCGAAGAGGAAGTTACTGATGCCGATGAGGCCTAGAAAAAATCCGATGAAGAAGAGGATGCCGGCGAACGGGATCCCCACTCCCGGGAAGAGGAGGAGGCCCGCCCCGGCCATCCCGCCGCCGCTGAAGAGGCCACGGGCGAAGGGCTTCCGCCGGAGGATCAGGTGGCCGAACACGAGGATCCCGAGCATGAGAGGGAAGATGCTGTTGAGCAGACCGCTCCGGGCGCGCTCCGGGGCCCGGCGGACGATGGTGGTCTGCTCTTCGGCTGCCTTGATGTTAAACTTCCGAGCGACCTCTTCCATCACCACGCGGATCCCCGCGTGGAACCGGCCCTGCCGGAAGGCCGGGGTGAGGACGTTGTCGATGTACTGCTTGGATTCGAAGTCCGTGACCTCGCCCTCGATCCCTTCTCCCACCTCGATCCGCATCTGGCGCTCGGCCTTCGCGATGAGGATGAGGAGCCCGTTACCCTTCTCCTTGAGCCCCAGCTGCCACTTCTCGGCGACGCGGATGGAGAACTCTTCGATGGGGTACTGCTGGAGATCCGGAACGGTGAGGACGGTGATCTGCGGCCCGTTATTGGTGTAGATCTCGTAGGCGAGCTGCGAGAGGTCCGCCTCCTCTTCCTGAGAGAAGAAGCCCGCCTGGTCCATCACCGGCGAGGAGAGCGCCGGGATCTGGATCTCCTGAGCGAAGGCGAAGCCCAGGCACGTGAGCCAGAAGAAAAGGAACAGACCCCCGGTCTTGGTCATTTAGAATTTCACTTCGGGGGTTTTCTGCTCGGCCTCGCTCACCGTGAATTGCGGCTTCTTCTCGAAGTGGTGGATGAGGGAGTTCGTGAGGCTAGTCGGGAACACGGTCACGAGGTTATTGAAGGTCCGCACCGAATCGATGTAGCGCCGGCGGGCGATGGCGATGCGGTTCTCCGTTCCTTCGAGCTGCGCCTGGAGGCCCTTGAAGTTTTCATTCGCCTTGAGCTCCGGGTACTTCTCGACCACCACCATGAGGCGGCCAAGGGCCGAGGAGAGCCCGCCCTGGGCGTCCTGGAACTTCTGCATAGTTTCCGGAGTGAGGTTCTTCGCGTCTACGTTGACGGAGGTCGCCTTCGCTCGAGCTTCGACGACTCCTTCCAGGGTTTCTTGCTCGTGGGCGGCGTAGCCCTTGACGGTGTTCACGAGGTTCGGGATGAGGTCGGTCCGGCGCTTGTACTGGTTCATCACTTCCGCCCAGTCCGCTTCCACCTGGTTGTTCGCCTGAGGGATGGATTGGAGACCGCACGAAACGAGGAAGAGGGAAAGGAAGAGGACCAGCAGAGACGATTTCATAAGCACTCCTACAAATAAAAAACCCAAAGTACGAAAGACATTTGTCAGTGATACTTTGGGTTCAATTTTGTTTAAATCAAGTGCTTATGGCAATTATTTATTTAATGTCGCAACAAGCTTAGTGAGACGAGAAGTCTTACGCGCAGCCGTTTGCTTCTTCATGGCCGGAGACTTAGCGAGTTTCGCAAGGAGTGACTGAGCCTTGACCAGCATAACCTTTGCTACCCCAACGTCGCCTTTAGCTACAGCTTCGCGGAGAGCTTTGATCGCTGTACGAGACTTAGCTGTTTTAGTTTTATTC
>SXUH01000403.1 GCA_005791855.1 Bdellovibrionales bacterium | reverse complement strand
TCTCCCAGAAGCCCCGCAGGTCCTTGGTGATCTGCACCGGTCGCTTGTGCGGACCGAGGAGCTTCAGGGTCAGCTCGACCTCGCCCCGGCAGATGGTGGGGGTGTCGAGGAGGCCGTAGAAGTCCTGGATGGGGGCCTCCACGAAGGGCTCCAGGTGGAGCGGGTAGTGGACGGTGTGCTCCTTCTGACCTTTGAAGCGGATCTTCGTCGGGAGCTCCTGGGAGATGCCGCCCGCGCCGAGCTCGGCGGAGAGGGCTTCCCCGAGGAACTTGAAGAGCTCCTCCTCTCGCAGCGGTTCGCCGAGGTTCAGGAAGGCTTCGAGGCTGAGGTTCGCTTCCGCCGCTTCGAGGTCCAGGCCCTTCCGCTTCGCCCAGAAGCACAGGCGCGAGTAGGCGTAGGTTTCCTTGAACGAGGCCAGGGCCTTGGAGAAGGTCGTCTGGAGTTTCCTCAGGGCCTCCTTCTTCTCCGCGGGACCCAGGTCGCTCCAGCTAGAGCTCCGGGAGCTCTCCTCCACGAGGATGCTCCCGAGCCTCGTCTGGGACTTCACGGAGAACTTCTCTCCCACTTCGAGCTCGACGCTTTCCTTGAAGGGAAAGGGGTCGAGGTCCCAGAGCCACTCTTCCTGGATCTCCAGGACCGAGATGGCCTCCTGCCGCTGGGTGATCTCGAAGACGATGTAGAAGCCGTCGACGAGAGCGTCGAGGGAGGGGTGGGCCTTCAAGGTCTTGCCGGAGTAGTGGATGAGGTCGTGGCGAGAGCTCCGGTACTTCGCGACCTGGTCGAGGAAGCCGGTGAGGACGCACTTCTCCCAGGCCGTCTCTCTCCCGGGGCCACCGGACCCGCCGGCGGGCCGCAGGGCCCGGAGCCGGCGGAGGAGTTCGCCGGAGCGGTCTCGCTCGATGACCTCGCACAGGAAGCGCAGGAGTTCCCGGCGGGCCTCCACCGTGAGCTCGTCCGCGGCGACGAGGATCCGCGCACTGCGGATGCCCACCGGGAGGTCGAGGAGTCGCTTTCCGATGTCGGTGAGGCGTCCGTCCGCGGTGACGGCACCCAGGGCCACGCAGAGCTCCCTTGCCTTGGCCCACTTGTCCTCCGGCGGAGGCGTGGGCCAGTGGGGGACGAGCTTGGTCGCCGCGAGCTCGAGGTACACCCAGGTGAGGTCGGCCCGGAGGATCTCCGGGAGCGTGTACTCCGGCCGCTGGTTGTAATCGTGTTCGGCGTAGAGCCGCAGGCAGACGCCGTCGGAGGTCCGGCCGGCCCGGCCCGCGCGCTGGATGGCGGAGGCTTTGGTGGTGGGAGAGTCTTCGATGGTCTTGAGGCCATTCCACGGCGAGTAGTGGGCCTCCCGCTGGATGCCGGCGTCGATGACGATCCGGATCCCGGGGATGGTGACCGAGCTCTCGGCGATGTTGGTGGCCAGGATGATCTTCCGGAGCTCCGAGGGGAGGAGGGCGTCTTCCTGTTCTTCCTTGGAGAGCTCGCCGTGGAGGAAGCAGATCTTGTAGGGACCCTTGAGGACCTGGGAGACCTTCAGGATCTCCCGCATGCCCGGCAGGAACACCAGGACGTCTCCCTCGAGGGTGGAGACCTTCTCCACGGCCTTCTTCACCTTTAGTTCGAGGCTTTCGCTCAGGACGCTGGGTTGGTTGGGAAGGTACTGGACGTCGACCTTGTACTGCCGGGCCTCGATCTCCACCACCTTGATCCCCGCGGCGGCCCTGAAGAGGGTCGTGTCGATGGTGGCGGACATGAGGATGAGCTTGAGCCCGGGCCTTCGCGACTGGAGGTCCCGGAGCATCGCCAGGGCGAGGTCGGTCTCGAGGTGGCGTTCGTGGAACTCGTCCAGGATCACCACGCCGACGTCCGAGAGCTCCGGGTCGCTCACGAAGCGCTTGAGGAAGGTCCCTTCGGTGTAGAAGATGAGGGAGGACTCCGGGGAGGTGTGCTTCTCGAAGCGGAAGTGGTACCCGACTTCTTTACCCAGGACCTTCCCTTCCTCGAAGGCGATCCGGGAGGCGGCGAGCTTGGCGGCGATCCGCCGGGGTTCCAGCACCAGGACTTTTTTAGTCGCTCGCCGGGCGATCGCCCAGGGCAGGCGCGTGGTCTTCCCCGACCCCGGGGAGGCCCGGACGATGATAGTTGAGTAGTCCGCCAGAGCGGCGACGATCTCCTCCAGGTACGGATCGATGGGCAGGGGAAGTCTAGCGGTTTGCTTCATGCGAAATTATTTCCGGTTTCTCCGCAGTAACATTTCGTTGAATCTTTTCATTCTTCCCTAGATAATAGGGTAATTTTCAGGAGAACACTATGTCACTTTGCCCTTGCCGCACGATGGATGCGCAAAAATTGAACTTGGATCAGTGCTGCGGACCGCTCCTCAGTGGGAAGAAGAAAGCACCGACCGCCGAGAGCCTGATGCGCGCCCGGTACTCCGCCTACGCGGTTAAGAACATCGACTACATCGACGCCACCCAGATCACGGTGCAGAACGAAGTCTTCGACAAGGCCGAGGCCCTCAAGTGGGCCGAGAGCTCCGAGTGGCTGGGCCTTGAGATCAAGAAGACCCAGAAGGGTGGGACTGAGGACCAGAGTGGAGTGGTGGAGTTCGTGGCCCACTATAAGGACAAGGCCAGCAGCACGGAGCTCATCCACCACGAGACCTCCCTGTTCCAGAAGCAGGACGGGGAGTGGAAGTTCAAGGAAGGGCAGATCCACGGCGCCCAGCCGATCAAGCGGCTCGAGCCGAAGGTCGGACGGAACGATCCCTGTCCGTGTAACTCGGGGAAGAAGTTCAAAAAGTGCTGTGGCGCCTAGGTGAAGGAGGTCCTGCTTCGGGAGCTCATCCAGCGATCTCGAGCGGAGCTCACCCAGCTCGAGGCCGCCGCTAAGGCGAACCGCGAGTTCGCCACCGACCAGGAGTTCAAGGCCGAGAGCAAGTACGACACCCGGGCCCTGGAAGCGTCCTACCTGGCCGGCGCCGAATCCCGAAGAGTGGAGGAGCTCAAGCTCGACGTCCAGATGCTGGAGGAGGTTGACCCGGACGCGTCGAAGAAGCTCGGGGAGATCAGCATCGGCGCCCTGGTGAAGCTTCTGCACAACGGACAGGAGCGCTGGTACTTCCTCATCCCCACGGCGGGGGGGACGGTGCTCAAGGTGGCCGACCAAACGGTTCTGGTGGTCTCGGTCTTCTCCCCCATCGGGGACGCCCTGGTGGGCCTCAAGGTTGGCGACGAGTTCGAGGTGGAGACGCCGAAGGAAAGCCGTGTTTACAAGGTGATGAGCTACGAGTGACAAGGTTCCGTGCCACTGGATCTGCGCGGGAGAATTCCTCCGCTTCAGGGCAGGCAGTTAAGTCCCGGGAATCAGCAACCCAATGAAAATTGTTTCAAGTCAGCAGTTCGGAGCACCGATAATGAGGGCTACAAGGGGCCATATGAAAACACTACTCTTCACATTCTTCCTGTCCGCGTCCGCCGTCGCCGAGGTCACCCCGACCCACGTCGAAGAGATGCTGAGCCAGATGGTTCGGGAGAACGTGATCTCCGCCGAGGAAGCGGGCAAGGCCCTGG
>SXUH01000402.1 GCA_005791855.1 Bdellovibrionales bacterium | reverse complement strand
CTTCGAAAAGAAAGAAATCATCATCATCCTCATCTTCGTCGTGGTCCTGATCATCACGAGCTTCACCCTCGGCATCCGCCTCGGGAAGAAGCTCTCCATGGTCGAGGCCGGGGTGAAGCCGGAGGACGTGAAGACCGTGGAGCTCAAGTCCGCGGACGAAGAGGATGCGGAGGCCACGGCCCTCGAGGAGTCCAAGCTCACCGACGACGAGAAGCTCAAGAAGCTCATGGACGAATCGAAGACGAAGCTCTCCGACGAGCTCAAGAAGTTTTCCTCCGAAGACAAGCCCGGCGCCGCCGACGCCGGGGCGGCGGGCGCGCAGAGTCCGATGGTCGGGAAGTTCACCATCCAGCTCGGTTCCTACGACACCATGGAGGAGGCCAAGCAGTTCGCCGAGGGCTTCACCGTGCGCGGGTACAGCCCGATCATCAACGAGGTGAAGATCGAAGGCAAGGGCAACTGGTACCGCGTGAGCCTCGGGCTCTTCGACAGCGTCGACGCCGCCAAGGACTACATCAAGGGTGAGCAGAGCCTCTTCGCGGGCCAGGACCACATCATCACCGAGATCAAGTAAGCATTTGGTAAGGGTATAAAAATTACCTGTAGCACCACCGTGCTACACTTTGTTTTCATCTGCATCTAGCCTGTTTCAAATTCCCTCGCTATAAGTCCGGCATGGGAACCAACAGGAATTACTATCTATCGAAGATCAAGGAAGATCTTTCGCTTAAGCAGCGGATGAATCCTCTCTACTCTCTACGGGCGTACGCCCGGGACTTGGGTGTCCATCCCGCAACCCTAAGCCAGGTATTAAAAGGTAAGAGGCCCCTTCCGCTCAAAGATTCGACCCACGTCCTTAGGAAGCTTAACCTGGGGCCAAAAGAAAGCACGTTATTCATGGAGAGCATCCTGAGCGGGAAAGCATCCCTGGATCAGATCAAGCTCGACGAAAGCGATGAGCGATTCATGCTAGATGAGTCGCACTTCAAAATCATCTCCGAGTGGGAGCACTACGCGGTCCTCGAGCTTTTTAACTTGCAGAACTTCAGAGCAAGCAATGAAGAAATCGCTTTCCGCTTGAATCTCACGATGAACCGTGTAGATGTAGTTATCCAGAACTTACTCGTCGCCGGCTTGATCGTTAGGAATCATGATGAGACGTACAGGAAGATCCACGAAGACGTTCGCACCACGGAAAACATCAGCTCTCCAGCCCTCCGAGCATCTCACCGGGAGACGGTGAGGATGAGTCTGGAGAAGCTAGAAGAGATTGACCTGGAGCTAAGGGATTTCTCCTCGTCGACTCTCGCGCTCGACCCGGAGAAGCTCCCGGAGGCGAAGACCATCATCAGAGAGTTTAGGAAGAAGATGGCAGCGCTGCTTCGGGATGGAGAGAAGTCGGAAGTATACCAATTAGCAATTCAGTTCTTTCCGGTGACTAAAACAGTTAGTAAACAACATGATAAGATGGAGCACGTATGAGAATCAAATGGTGGGTGGTAGTCGGAGCCTTGGCCCTCGGGAATAGCGGTTTTGCTGGGGACAAGGGAAATGGCGGCGTGTCGGTGGTGTGCCGGGATAGCACCGGAGTAATCGCGAGCGCAGAACTCTTGGATATCTACGAGGGGAAGGAGCTTTACCGGCAGACGTACTCCGCGGAAAGCCTAGGGGTCGAGACCAGGATCAAACTTCTGCAAGCTGAGTTGTCCCAGTATCCGAACTTCTTGAAGAGGTTCCAGGAAACGCTCACGAGGATCAATGCCAACACGACCTTCGTTAGCAGAGGGAACGAGCTCATGCCGACGAACGACGCACTCCCGATCTTAAGGAAAAAGGGTTGCGAGTACGAACAGGCGGCTACCTATACCAACGACGGGCAACTCTTCATTTCGCAGGAAATCTACGATGCCTTCGATCCCTTGAACAAGGCTGCGCTGTTTGTCCACGAAGCCTTCTACTGGATCTACCGGCAGGGGAAGAACCCTCAAAGTCCTCTGAACTCTAGGGACTCCCGAAAGCTCACGGCGTACGCGCTAGCCGCGAATCCCCAGCAGGCCGTCGTGAGAGATCTTGTGAGGAAGCACCTGACATATGAACCAGGGGAATCGGTCCGACTCGAGACGATAGCTCCTGGCACGAAGGTCGTAGTTAAAAAAGACATCTACGTGGAGGCGGATTACGGTTGGGCCCTCTTCAAGGAAGGGAGGAATGTTACCACTGAGAGGTATCCCTATGATAGCCAGCTCGACGTCATCTGCAACGTTACGCTTCGAGGGAGGCTCGAAGGCAGCCACACACGCCCTACGGTGATAAAGGCTGGAAGGGAATACTCGATCACGAAGATTGAAGTCCTTCCCCTAGTCATCGGGGGGCAGAAGATAATCTCTCTCCATCTGGATTCTTCCGAAGTCGAGTCCGTCGGATGCCAGAGCGTAAGCGCGCCGGGCTACACCGGACCATGGAGTCCGAGGGAGCCGTACGAAGCTTCTCGTCGCGAGGACTTCATCAACCAGATAAACCACCTCTCAGTGAAGCTGGGGGAGGCCCGCACGCAGTTCGGGGACTTCCTCGAGTTCCTACTCGAGCCGCCGAGAGAGGTTCAATAGCTATCTCTAGAAGAAGAACCCCAGCTCGAGCCCCATGGTGAGCCAGCCCAGCGAGAGCGAGCGGTCCGAGCGGCTCTCGTCGGCGATGGCCTCGCGGGTGACGAGGGCGAGGTTGTAGGAGAGCTTCCCGCCGTAGAAGAAGGACGTGCTCGCGCGCTTGTGGATGCCGTAGTTGGTGGTCAGGCCCCAGCCGCGGTACTTCAGCCCGCTGGAAGACTCCTTGAGCTCCACGCCGTTGGCGTAGACGTCGATGTTCTCGAAGGCGTTCTCCGTCTGGAAGAAGTCCAGGAGGAGCTTGAACCGGTAGCCCACGCCCAGGCCCGCGGCCATCACCGTGCTCTTGGCGTCGTCGGACCTCGGGTTCTGGGCTTCGGAGTTCGGGTTCGTGCTGCCGGAGGGGTTCTGCGTGATCGCCCCGAACTCGGTCCGGTGGCTTGCGAACTGCAGACCCCACCAGAGCTGGCTGTAGCGCTCGGTCCGGCGCATGTACGTGAAGTCCACGCCGACGGTCTCCAGGATGTGCTCGTAGTCACTGGAGAGGAGCCCCGAGAAGGACACCCGGTTCCTATCGGTTCCGGTGTACTTGCGCTGGTCCTTGATCCCGAGGCTCGGGTCCAGGTCGTAGATCATGCTCTCGTTCCGGAGGTGCATCTGCGGCTTCTTGATGAGGATCTCCTCGGTCGGCGGATTGAGCTCTTCTTCGGTGAGGTCGAAGGGGTCGGCCAGGACGGTGGTGGAGAAGAAGAGGAGGAGGTAAAGGAAGTTCATAGCTACCTCTGCGCCAGGGTTTCGAAGTTCTCCCCCGGGAGGTCCTCGAGCCCCATGTAGTCGGAGAGCTCGAGCTTCTTCAGGAGGTGCTCGTACTTCACGTTCTCGGAGTTGACGTGGGAGTTCACGAGGTTGTCCACGGCGAGCTTGATGTCCGAGTAGGACGCCCGGCCCGCGGTGTAGTTGTCCAGGACGGAGTCGTAGTTGCTCTGGGCGTTCTTGTGCTGGAACTGGGCGATCTCGACCTTCTGCTCGAGGAACCGCAGCGTCTTGTAGATGGTCCGCACCTTCACCTCGAGGGCCCGGCGGGTGTTGAAGAAGTTAATCTCCGTGATCCGGCGGTTGAGGTAGGCCTGCTGGTTGATCCGGGTGTTGAAGAAGCCGCCTTCCCCCAGGAGGGTCCAGCGCATGTCGATGGCGGCCACGAGTTCGATGTTCCGGTTCCCCGGGGTGGTCTGGTAGTTCCAGGTCGTCCCGTCGGGGTCGAAGCCCGTGCGGTAGGTCCCGAGGTTGAAGGAGAACTTCGGGAGGGGAAGGTTCTCCTTGAGGGTCCGCTCGTAGCTCCTGCTGGCGGTGTCGTAGGCGACCTTGGCGTCCCGGTAGTCCACGCTCTGTTCCTGGGCGAGCTTCATCGCCTCGGACAGGGAGGTGTTCACCGAGGTGTACCTGAGCTGCTCGACGGAGCGGTAGGAGCCGCGGTACTCGTCCCCCAGCACGTTGGACATCTCTTCTTCCTGCAGGCCCACGTCGAAGAGCGCCTGCTGGTACTCGGTCTGGGAGCGCAGGTACTCGGAGCGGGTCTGGTAGTATTCCTGCGCGCGGATCTTCCCGAGCTTCAGCTTCTCCCGGGCGACCCGGTGGATGAAGGACGTCTGCCGGAGCTGCTCCTGCTTGATCTGCTTGATCTCCTTGACCCGGATGAGGTTGAAGTACTGGGTGATGAGGGCGAACTTCAGCCGCCGTCTCGCTTCGATCAGCTGCTGCTGG
>SXUH01000049.1 GCA_005791855.1 Bdellovibrionales bacterium | reverse complement strand
TCGGTGGATCAAGATCGTCTAAAGAAATTAAAAATTTGGAGACGCCATGAACCTACTATTATCGAATGACGATGGAGTTAACGCTCCAGGCATACGAAGTCTTTATAAAGAGTTAAGTCAGAAATTTCCTAACACGACCATCATCGCTCCTCTGGAGGAGCGCTCTACCACGGGGCATAGTCTCTCTCTAGATAAACCTCTGCGTCTTGAGCGGATAGAGAATAACATCTATGGTTGCTCTGGATTTCCAGGAGACTGTGTCTTGATGGGCCTTGGGCATGTTATGAAGAATAACAGGCCTTCGGTGGTTGTGTCGGGCATCAATCGTGGAGCGAACCTCGGGCAAGATCTTTACTATTCCGGGACCATCGCGGCCGCGAGAGAAGCTGCCTTTCACAACGTCCCGGCCATCGCCGTGAGCCTGGTTCTTGACTCCGTTGGGGATAAGCATCTCTACGACACCGCGGCCACCTTGGTGGGCTGGTGTCTGGAGGAAGGGCTCCATAAACTTTGTCCACCGATGACCTTGCTCAACATCAATGTTCCGAACGTTGGATTAAAGCAGATCAAAGGATTTAAACTGACCGAAGTAGGTTTCCGACAATACTCCGAGGAAATCCATGTTAGAATGGATGCCAGACACAGAGAGTATTTCTGGATCGCTGGCCACTACCTGGGCTTCAACGAGAACCCGGAGTCGGATTGCCAGGCCGTGAAAGAGGGCTTCGTGGCGCTCACGCCGCAGAGCCTCGTCGGGCGTCCCGCGTACGACGCCGGGGCCCTCGGGAAGTTACTTGAGAGATTGAATGCTAAACTTGGTTCTTAACTTATTCATCCTGTTCCTGTTCGTTGGCTCGTGCTCGTCCATGAAGAGCGGGCAGTACGTGTACGTCGAGACCCCGTCGGAGTTCAGTAAGGTCGCCAAGACCTACGGGTACACCCTGAAGGAACTCAAGCTCGCCAACCCGGACAAGTCCTTCCAGGGGCGGGAATGGATCTTCATCCCGAGCAAGGTCGGGATCGCCTACTTCCTCAAAGACACCTACGTGGTCGAAGACTACGCCAACCTCGGGACCGGACGCTTCCTGTGGCCCGTTCCGAACTTCTACCGCGTCTCCTCCCAGTTCGGGCCCCGGGGACGGAAGCACCACGACGGCATCGACATCCCGGCCCCGCGGGGCACGCCCATCGTCGCCGTGGACACCGGAGTCGTGATCTACTCGGACAACGGGATCCGCGGGTACGGGAACATGATCGTCCTCGCCCACGGCAACGACATGTTCACCGTCTACGCCCACAACCGGAAGAACAAGGTCGACAAGGGCGAGCGAGTGAAGCGCGGGCAGATCATCGCGGAGATCGGAAACACCGGCCGCTCCACCGGCCCCCACCTGCACTTCGAGATCCGAATCAAGGACGTGGTGCGGAACCCTCAGCAGTACCTCTCCCAGAGCTCCGGCAACTAACCCTTCGTCGAAAACTTATCCAGGAGCTTGAGGTACATGATGGCCGTGTTCTTGGCGTCCTCGAGTGCGGTGTGGGCGACGGCCCCCATCCCCAGGTGGTTCATGAGGTTGGTCCCCGAGTCCATTCCCTGCGGTAGGAGCCCCAGGTCGATGAGCGCGTACCCCAGGCCCGAGAGGTCGAGGTTCCGGTGGTGGAAGTACTTCCGCATGAACTCCCAGCCGAGGTCCCGGTTGAGGAACGGTAGGTCGATGGCGGACATGGACTTTCCGAAGAGGACGATCTTCTGATTCCCGAAGTACTGGCGCACCTCCGGGCTCTCCAGGTAGGTCTTGAGGAATTCCTTGAACTCCGAGAGCATCAGGCCATCCTGGTGGGCCTTGCGGATGATCTTCTCGTTGTGCTCCTGGACCCAGGGGTCGAGGGTGGGCTTCAGGTCTTCGAAGGACGGGCAGTGGATGTACACGGACCTCGCCAGCGAGTCCTCCAGCCGACGGAACTGGGTATCGAACGGGATCATGGCGAATTCGATGATGAGACAGTCCTGGGCGAGCCCGGTGGCCTCGAGGTCGATGCTTAAGTATTTCATGGGAAACTCCTCACCCCATTCTAGAGGGGGCGAGGAGGGAGGGCAACGATTTATTGAATGGTCATGGTCACCGGGCAGTGGTCCGAGACGCCCTGGTAGCTGATCCCGAGCTGGGCCGGGGTGGCGGGTTTGCAGTTCACTCGCTGGCAGTGGCCATGAACCTGACCGGTCACCCTGGTCCGGACCAGGCCCGGGGTCACGATGACGTGGTCGAGGAGAGACGGGGACTCGATCCCGTCGTTAGATCCGCCCCACCAGTACGCCGAGCAAGTGGCGTTCTGGGTAAGGTTGACCATGCCCACGCTCTTCACCAGGTCCGTGAGGATGCGGAAGTCGGATCCGCGGGAGAGGAACTCCGTCGTGTTCAGGTCCCCGGCGAGGAAGGCGTCCGGGACGCCGGTCTTGGTCCGGAGCTCCAGGATGATGTTCCGGAGGACGGCGTACTGCTTGTTCCTGGTGTTGATGGCGTCCGGGGTCGAGCCCGCTTTCAGGTGGGCCGTCATTCCGTGGAACTTCTGGCCCGTGGCCCTGATTCGGAACAGACCGATGGCCAGTGGACGGGAGCTGCCGTCGCAGGAGCCCTGGGTCCCCGGTCTGGTGACCCTCATGTCCTCTTGGAAGGCGAGGAGCTCGACGGTATTTTTATTGTAGATGAACCCGAGCTGCTGCCCGTGGGCCCCGCCGCAACGAGACAGTTCGACTCCAAGGAAGGGGAAGGTAGCGGCCAGGAAGTTTTCAAACTCTTTGGTGTTATTGATTTCTTCGACGCTTAGCACGTCGAACTTTAAGCTGGCCAAAATATTGGCGAGCGTGGGCTTATCAGTTTTGATCCGGGCCCGTTCATCGTAGTCGAAATTTCGAATGTTGTAGGCTCCAATGGTGAACGCATAGACGGAGAAGGTGGACAGAAGACTAAGAACGCATGCGAGAACTTTCATGGATCTGACCTTTTATATAAGCCCGGTTAATGTAATGTATTAGAATGGCTTATTAATTTGATCGGTACGATACGACTAAACTCTTGATATAGGCAAACAAAATACGCGAAATAATTACACGCATAGTATTAACCTGTTGCGCCATATATTTTAGCTTTAAAAATTGACTTTATAGGTCGGGAGTGGTCTTCTACGCCCCAGAAATTTCCACAAGTGAGGAATCATGGATTTCATGAAGGTAAGGATTGCGACGGCAGTTACAGCTCTCTTCTTAGTATCTGGTGCCCACGCCTACTTCGATGCCGAGAGCCTCACCGAGGGTGACAGGAAGTACCTGTCGATCAAAGAGATTAAGCTCGTCGAGACAACGAAGGATGTCTTCAATCAGAACACGCACAAGGTCCTCGAACAGCAAACATACAACGACACCTACAAGCAGTACCAGCAGCAGGATCCGTGGTACCCCGGCGGCTGGGGCCAGGACCGCGGACGCTTCGGCCGGATCGTAAGCATCGCCCGGGACATCGTGGCCCTCGGGGAAGACGTCTACCGGTTAGTGATCAAGGGCAAGCCGACGATCACCACCACCTACGCTCCCGTGAGCGTGATCCCGCGGCAGGGCGAGGGCGCGGTCGACATCTTCGAGACCGAGAACTGGAAGGCGCCGGTGAAGAGGAGCTTCAAGGTGGTGTACACCAACTACTTCGGCATGGACGTGGTGAAGTACGACTTCAGCGTCCTCTACTCCTACGGCGGAACCCACGACGGGAAGGGCGCCTACATCACGGCCGCGCAGATGCAGAACGACAACGTGGAGGTCCTCTTCGGGTACGACTTCACGGCCTCGATGAAGGTCGGCGGGATCCAGAACATGGCCACCAGAGAAAATCCGGTCGCCGGACTCACGATGATCCTCGAGTACAACGTCTCGACCATCGTCAAGACCATGACCAACACGCAGACCTTCTTCGTCCTCGGGACCGGGAAGATCAAGAAGCTCTAGAGGTAGGATACCTCGACCTCTCCCGCCGGGGACCGGCGGAGCAGGAGTCCGACGGTCATCTGGCACGTCAGCCAGCCGTTCTGAATCTCGCAGCGTTTGCACACGCCCTCGCCGTCGCAGGACGAGGCGATGGTGACGCCGTTCTTCCGGAGCCAGAAGAGGAGGAGCTCGTCGAGGTCGGACTCCGGGACTTCGATCGTCCGGGTGGTCCCGCTGGCTCGGCCCTTCACGCGGATCACTGGCACTTGAACGCTCCCGGGTTTCGCCCGTCGATGATGAAGCGGTTTTCTTTCTCGAAGAGGGTGTAGGCCCAGATGTTCCCGAGCTTGTCCGCGTTGTAGATCGGAAGGTTGAGCTTGAGGAGGTTTTCGATCTGCTCCTTCCCGCTCTTGCGGGATTCGATGATGAGCCTCACCGGATCCGAGAGGAAGAGGTGCCGGGAGTGGTGGATGAGCTTGTCCACCTCCGCCGTCGACTTGCTCGCCGGCAGGCCGTAGCGGATCAGGTGGAAGAGGTGCTGGCCCGGGTCCCGGCTCTGGTTGGAGAAGGTCCAGATCTTGTCGTCCCCGGTTTCGATGAGGCAGACCGCGGAGCTCCGCACCTTGGAGATCCCCTTGAAGAGCGGGAGGCCCTCGAAGGATTCGATGCTGGTGAGCTTCTGCGCCGAAGCCGCCATGAAGGCCGACGGGCCCTGGGAGAGGCCGTAGACGTTCGAGGACGGGATGGCCTTGTCGATGAGGAAGATGGACTTGTCGTAGAGGCTGAAGTCGTAGTTGCAGCTGCCGCTGTTTCCCTTCTCCGTGACGAACTTCGTGAGCGAGGTGTTCACCACGATGTTCTGCGCCTTCTGGGCCCGCCGGAAGATGGCGATGATCTTCCCGTAGGTGAGCGCCGGCGAGGTCTCGTTCTCCTTCAGCACGTCCGTGCCCCGGAGGTAGTAGGGCGCGAGGTCCGGGTTGTCCTTGATGTACTTCAGGTTGTAGAAGAGGAAGCTCTCGAAGTCCTTTCCGATCTTGAGCTTCTGCCCGAGGTGCTTGTCCAGGACGCCGGCGTAGTACTCGAGGGAGCGCTTCTTCCCGAACTTCCTCAGGATCCAGTCGACCCCGAAGAGGTACGGGTACTGGCGGTCCGGATCCTCGGAGAAGAAGTCGTAGTAGGAGCTCTTGCCCTTCTGGTGGAGCATGACCTGGAGCCGGGAGGTCGGCGAGGACTGGTCGGGCCTGGTCGAGAACTGGAGCAGGTTCCAGAGGGCGAAGTGGTCGAAGAAGTCCAGCGTCTCCGCTCCGAGGGACCGGACCAGGTCCAGGTAGACGCTCTGGGAGTTGTCGCTGGTCCCCACGAGCTGGAGCCGGTACTTCTTGTCGAGCGGGCAGTACCCGGGCTTCTCCAGCTCGTCCTTCGGCGTCTTCCTCTCGGAGACCAAAGAGGTGTCGATCCGCTCGATGAAGAAGGCGCAGCCGGAGACGAGGAAGAGGAGGAGGAGCTTACACATCTTCTTCCTCGTCCAGGATGATGTCCGGAGAGGAGTGCGTGTGGGAGAGCTTGAAGCGCTCCTGCAGATCCTGGTTTAGGTCTAGATCTGATACTTTCTTGGAGGTGGTCTTGAACACCGCGAGGACGTACATCCCGCCGTGCTCGTGGGAGATCGCCTGCGTGTGGAGGGACTCGAGGGTGAAGCCGGAGTCCATGAACCCCTGGAGGATCTTGTCGAGTTCTCTCTCGCGGTAGCCCGATTTCCGAGAGGGCGGGGCCGGGAGGTAGTAGGTAAAGGTCTTGTAGAAAGCTTTCTTCTTGTTTCTTCCCGAGAGACTACTCATCTTATTCACTCCAGTACTCTAGATGTTTCCAGGCCTTAATTAAAAGTATTAAGATTATTGTAAAGTTAGTCTCGTCATTTGTTGAGCCCCAACTTCGAAGTTTAAATAAGATCCCTTGGAAAAATTTTCCTTCCGTTATTTTCCTTTGTCCTGAAAAAATTTAAGCTATACTAGATGTAAGATGTGACAGGATGTCACTCTAAAAGGCAAGATGCCGAAAAGAAGGGAGCCGAGCAGGGGCTCCCTTTTTTTATGTCTTCTCTCTAAAACTTCCCTCGAAATTACACCGTTCCCACTGGCGCCGTTGGGACTTCCGTTCCGGGAGCTGGAGCAGGGGCAGGCGCTTCTGGTGTCGGAGTCGGCGTTGGTGTTGGTTGGGCAGGATCAGTGGTTGG
>SXUH01000401.1 GCA_005791855.1 Bdellovibrionales bacterium | reverse complement strand
CTCCCGGTTCGGCTGGACCGATTGCCAGTAGTCGTCTTGGGTCTTCGCGGAAGGTATGTCGGCCTCGGTGGACCCGGGCTTGAACCCAAGGCCCTGGCCTTCCTTCGTGGACGCGATCTGATTGGCCAGGACCGCGTCCTGTCCCTTCACTCTCACCGGACCGGTCTGGCGAAGCGGAAGATTGGCCGCCGGGTTCGACTTCCCCGGAGTCCTCGGGACCTTCCTCCGGCTAACGATGTCACTCACGTCGATGGATCTTCTCTCTCCAACCTTTGAGGGCCCGAAGTTCCAGTGCTCGACCTTCGTCCCGCGGATGATGATGAGCTCTTTGATCTTCGTGCTGTCCGGGAGCTCGAAGCGCGAGCGGAGTTGGCTTACGTTCACATCCGTCACACTCTCGTCGAGGCGCAGGACGATCCGGTCCGCCTGGTCGGCAGAAACCTTATTCATGATGTTGTTATGGATGTTGTCCAGGGCCCTCCCGACTTCTGCGTCGCTGAGTCCGGCGTAGTTACTGTTCCGCGGGGAGTAGTGGTCAAAGACGGCGCCGTTGATCTTGTAGTCGGGGTTCGCCCGGAGCTCCGGGATCACGGGATTCTGTTCGACGTTGAACCCGGCATCCGTGAGGACGTCGGCCGAGCTGTTCTCGTACTCCATGTTCCGGTTCTTGGAGTCGATCTCGGCGCGGTTCTTCTCACTCACGCCGTTGACGTAGTTATCCATCTTCGAGCGAGTCCCGGTGAGGGTCCCCGGCCGGCCCAGGGGTTCGACGGAGCCCGTGATCGACGCCTCGTAGTCGCTGAGCTTGACCGTCGTCTTGCCCTTCCCGTTCTGCGAACTCGGATTCTGCGATGCCTTGATCTGCGCCTTGAGGGCATTGATCTTCCGGGTGATCCCTTCGCGCTCGAACCGGAGCCTCTGCCGTTCTGCTTTCGACCCCGGCTTACTGAGTTGGAGGCCCAGGGCCTTGAACTTCGTCTGGAGCTGACTGATCTGAGAGCTCAGCTCCGCCTCTGCGTTCTTCGCGCCTTCATTCCCGGAAGGACTCTTGGAACCTTCTTCGAGAACTTCCCTCGAAAGCTTCGGGTTTCGGAACCGCTCCGGGATCTCGTCGAGAGGATCCTTCGGCTGCGGAACAGGTTTCTGATTCTTAAGCGTTCCGGTCCTGTTCACGGCGAGCTCGATCTCCACCCGGTCCGGGTTTTCTTTGACCACGACCTTGAAGGAGCTCATGTCGATGTCGGTGAAGCCGAGCTTCTCCCGGATCCTGTACATCGGAGTCAGCTGGAGGGCTTCTTCCCTCGTGAGCTTCCGCTTCGGCGTTCCGGCGGAGTTCGGCCCTTCGCCTTTCAGGGCGTTGATGTAAGCGGTCACGTTGTCGAAGGCCAGGGCCCCCTCGAGGCGGGTCACCTGTGGATTTTCCGCGAGGGCCTTCGCCAGGAGGAGTTCGCTCAGCTTCCGGCCCTGGTGGTTGACGTCGATGAACATCGAGTCCACGGTCAAGACGGTTCCGTCGGCGCTAAGGGTATACGCGAGGTTCCCTGCGGAAGCATTCGGTCCGTCGATCTGGATGATCCCACGGTTTTCTCCACCCTTAGTGAACTTCAGCTCCGACAGCCTTAGATCGCCGAGGGTCGCTTCGAGCTCCAGGGCCCTCTTCTGCGCGAGCGTAAGAGTGGTGGTGGGAGTCTCTGCGACCCGATCCGTTTCCTGAGGTTTCCTATCTTCTGTCTTGTCGACCTTGCTCCGATCTTCGGAGTTCTTGCTCACCCGGCCGATGAACCCCTTCGGCGTCCCGTCGGACTGGAGGTCGGCCTTCGAGGAGATCACGACCTCGGGCCTTGGCTTCTTCGCCTTCGGGTACTTCTGGGGATTGGCCTCGATCTCGAGCTTCACGGCCGCGGCGTTCTCTTCGTACCAACCGAACTTCCCCGAGCCCGTCTCGATCTCCATCAGGCGCTGGGCGACGAGGGTCCCGTCGACGTTCACGTAGCGGGTGGCCCCGACCGCGGAGGAGAGGTCCGGCGAGTAGTTCTGCTGGAACTCCCGGAGCCGGGCATTCTGCTGGGTCGCCTGCTGGAGGATCTGCGCCATCCGGGTCTGGTCCACGGTGAGGACGAGGTCGGAGTCCGCGCCGCCGGTCTTCGTCGCGGCCTTCCCCACCCGAGCGATGGCGGGCCCGATCATGACCGCGTTGGTGAACATCCCGGTGACGAGCGCGGACTTGAGCGTCGCCTCGTCACACTGGTTGAGCTGCTTGCACTTGAGCACGAGGTCCGTCATCGTCTGGGCGGCGTTCACGGGTAACCCGATCACCGTTTCCCCGAGGAGGGTTCGCACCACGAGCTGCCGCCGGGTGAGCTCCTCCGCGGTTTCCTTGGTCGTGTTCAGGATGCTCATGTTCGCGGTCCGGAGGTTTCCTCCGACGATCTTCGCCGACCCGGCGGCCTGGATCTTCATCCCCGCGAGGGTGGCCGCGGCGGAGACGATGAAGGTCTGGGTTCCGTTCCGGAGACTCTCGTCGACGATGAGTTTCTTCTTCGCCTCGGAGAGCTGGTTCCAGTTGCTCACCCCTTCTTCCCGCATCCGGGCCCGGAGTGTTTGGTAGTAGGAATCAGACGCCTGCCGGGATGCCAGGAGCAGACCGCTGGCGTAGATCCCGCCCGGGATCGGGGCGGAGAGGAGCATGATCGCCGTGTCTCCGAGGAGGGCCGGGGCCATGCGCGCCCAGTTCTCGAGACAGATGGTGTTCTTCGGAGGACAGTACAGACTCTCCGGTCTCTGGATCCCCGCCTCGATCTTGGTGTTGAACGTGTCGAGGAGGCCCGCGTACCGCGTGTACTCCGCCCGGTTATCCCGCAGCCCGAGGCAGGCGTCCATCCGGGTCGGACTGGTGCACTCGAAGACCTTCCGGAGGGTGTCGTTGCCGTCGAGCGCGCTGTAGAAGTTCTGCATCGGGATCGTCGTCCAGGACTGGATGTACTGGACGGACCCGCGGACGAACTCCGCGTTGGACCGCTCGATGGTCTGGCCCGCCCAGGTGTCCTGGAGGTTTAGTAAGTGCATCCCGCGGATGAGCGGGTTCGTCGTGCGGAGGGCTTCGAGGAACTTCTTATCCGCGGCGAGCTCCGCGGAGTACCGCAGGTACTTCGCCGTATCCGACATCATCCGGAAGGGATTCTCCAGGGCCTGGATCCCCTCTTCGGGAACTCCCTTCTGCGACGGCGGAGTCATCACCGCAAGCCCCCCGGTGCGGTAGTTGGCGACGAGGTACTTCGAGAACTGGGCCGGGTCGCTGACGATCCGGAGGAGGTTGTTGTACCACGGGAGGTAGCGCTCCCGGTTGGACTCCCCGCTCGCGAAGGCCTTGAACTCGTCGATGGTGCTGAAGCCGTGCGCCTGCATGAGCATCCGATCGAGCTCGGCCTGGCTCATCGAGATGTCGCAGGCCTTCTTGTCGTAGATGCAGGCCAGGGCCTTCTTCTTCAGGTCTTCGTACTGTGTTCCGAAGGGGATGACCTCGATCTCCCCTTTCTGGTCCCCCATGAGCACGGAGTCCTGGAGGTACCGGCGGTAGGCGTCCGAGCTATCCTTGTACTGCTTCCCGCGGTAGTAGCCCATGGGAACGCTCATGAACTCCCCACCGGCCTTGGCCTTCCGGCAGGTGTACTCCCAGTTACACTGGCGGTACGCCTGCTCTCCTCGGGTCTCGAGGCACTTGATGGTCTCCTCGTCCTTGTAGTTCCAGGAGGGGATGTACGTGTCTCCCCAGAACTGCGCGTTCACCGGGGCGAGGAGGGCTTCGTTCTGGTTCCGGAACTCGCGCTTGAAGGTCTGCTCGTCGAGGGTCCCGCACGGGAAATCGTCGCGCAGGAAGAAGGGAACCATGTAGCGGCCATCGCCGAAGGTCAGCCGGATGTCGACGTCTTCTTTTATGTCCGCGTTCGAGTCGTACTGTTGCTTGGTGTAGCACCGGCCGGAGAAGCCCTTGATGAGACACGGATCCGGAACGGTCCGGTCGGGCCTGTTCGCCGTCCTGGTCTTGCTCTTTGAAGTCTGGGACGATGTCCTGTTGCCCGTCGGCGGCTTCTTCCCCTGCGGCGGAACTTCTACTTCGACGGTCTCCCGGGGAATGTCGGTCCGCAGGTTCAGGATCGGGATCACTTCCTGGCCCTTCCCGATCGCCGTGACCCCCGGGTTCTTCATCCGGTCACCCTGCAGGTTCTGCCAGTCGGTGAGCTCGCGGTCGATGGCCTCCTTCTTCTGCTTCCATTCGTCGGAGAGGACGTACTTCTTGAAGTAGTCACTGGCGAGGAGTTCTTCCCGGCTGATCTTGAGCCGGTCCATGGCGATCTGGATCTGGATCTCGAGGGCGTCGGGCCTGAAGCCCGCCGGGACCTTGATGAAGTGGAGCTCGTACTGCTCGTCGATGAAGGAACTCTCCCCGTCCGGGAGGGTCATGAACGGCTGGACCGATCCGGAGACGAGGGCCCGCCACCGGTCGACCCGGAAGTCGATGACCATGGTGCGGAAGTAGCGGTTCGGGAAGACGAGCTCCCGGGACGCGAGGGTCTTCTCGCAGAGCCGCTGCATGCAGAGCGCTTCCTCCTTCGAGAGCTTGAGGCTCAGCGCTGGGGTCATGGCCTTCTCGCCGTTGGCCCAGAGGAGGGCGTCGCGCTCCTTGCAGTCCATGTCCCTCCGGAGCGGGATCCGATCGGCGTCGGCCCTCGGGATCTGCAGGCCGCTGACCATGATCGCCTGGAGCTTCTTGTACTGAGCGGTGATGAAGGTGTCGAGCTGCTCCCGCTGGGCCCCCGGTGCGGGAGCTTCGCAGGTGAGCTTGAAGTTCTCCGGCAGCGGAATGATCGGCGAGAGCCGCGCGATCCACTTGTCCGTCTCGTCAACCACCTTCGGGTCCCGGTCGTAGAACCGGCCCCGCTGCTCCATGAGGGCGATCTCCTCGGCGGAGAAGTTCCCGGAGGAGATCGTCGACGTGACGTTCAGCTGGCGATTCCGGTTATCCGTCGGGCGCTTGCCGATCTCGACCCCGGAGTCTCCGGTCTGGCAGTTGAGGTCGGTGAGGAGCTTGTCGATGTTCTCTGCCTGGGCAATCCGGAGGACCTCGGAGATCGGGATGCGCCGGCACGAGTAGCTAAGGGAAGCGATCTCCGGGAACTCCGACTTCACCACCAGCTCCCGCGAGGTTTCCGTGGTCTTGAGGCTCACCTGCGTGAGCTCCCGGTACCCGTCGGGCTCGTTGGCGTTCGCCTTCCTCGCCGTGGTCGCCACACTCATGCCGCCCTGGTGGATCTCCACGGAGAAGGTCGTGGCCTTGTCACAGGTCCTCGGTTTCCCGCAGCCGTTGGCGATGAGCTTCGTCTTGATCGTCGAGCTGGCGTTGATCTCCCAGGGCCAGCCCACTAGGAAGTCTCGGCTCGCAGGTGTGAGCGTGTTCGATCCCGTCGGCGTCGCGGTGAGGGTGCACCTCCCCGCATACTGGATCTCCGAAGCAAAGCTCCGGGCAGTGATGATGTTCTGAAATAGTAGCGCCACTCCCACAGAAAGGAGTGCATGACGGAAGATCATACTGAGTTATCGGAATTTTAAAGAGTTACTTAAAGGATGAAAGATACCTGATAAATGGAGGCAGCGATCCTCGTCGAAGGGGAACCTTCGAACTTAGAATCGCTGCCTTAACCGACGTAGATGAATTTCCTAATCGAGCTCGAGTCGCCTCAGGAACTCGTCACGGGAGATCTTCCCGTCCTTGATGGCGACCTGGGAGACCACCAGGGCCTTCTCGAACTTGGCCCGGTCCTTCGAGGGTACCAGGGTCAGGTCGATGTGCTTCTGATCGATGGTGCCGGTGTACTTCACGGCGTTCTTTAAAAGGGCGATGGCCGAATCCAGTTCCATGACGCTTTTCCTCCTGCGACTTCTATGCCGCCTTAGTAAAAGGTATGGCCTCGTCGATCAATTGGCCAATTTCTTTTTCCTGAAGACCGTCGTACTGAGCGGCTTTCAGGATGACCTTCAACTTCGAGTTAAGCTTCCCGATGTTCAGGCTCGTCTTGTGCTCGGTTTCACTCTCCAGGACCGCGTCGTGGATCAGATCCCGGTACTGAGCAATGAGGGTTTCCTGAAAATGCTCTTGGCTCTTGGTATTCAAATAGACCTCCAGGTTATTCGGAACTTCGAACCAGTCTATACCCAAAACTGGTTTCCCGTGCTAATAGCTCGGTTTTAAGTCTTTCCGATGGCTTGCCGATCCAGAGGGTGTTAACGGGATCTTAACAAGGACTTGGAATCTAATAAAAATGACAAAATCTAGAGGCATGCTACGATGATGTCATGCCAACAAACATCGATGAATTTCTTAAGATCGGAGAAGTCTTTCTCCCGGGAAACAGTCTCCAGTTACGCCTGGGACTCCTCGCCCTTCTCCTCAACCGCAACGTCTTGATCGAAGACGTCCCGGGGATGGGGAAGACCACCCTGGTGAAGTTCTTCGCCAAGGCGACGGGGCTCGTCTTCCGCAGAGTGCAGTTCACCAACGACCTCCTCCCCTCCGACATCCTGGGCGTCTCCATCTTCCTGAAGGAGTCGGAGAAGTTCGTCTTCAAGCCGGGGCCCATCTTCGGTGAGCTAATCCTCGCCGACGAGCTCAACCGCGGGACGCCGAAGACCCAGAGTGCCCTGCTCCAGGCGATGGAAGAGAAGCACGTCACCGTCGACGGACAGACCTACCCGCTGCCGGAGAGGTTCTGTCTCTTCGCCACCCAGAATCCGCGCGGGCAGCACGGAACGTACCCGCTCCCGGAGTCGCAGCTCGACCGCTTCCTCTTCAAGTTTCCCATGGGCCACCTGAGCAAAAATGAGGAGATCGACCTCCTCGCCAGCGGCTCGCGCCTGGAGAAGCTCGATACCCTCTCTCCCTTGCTCTCGGCGACCGAGCTCACAAACTGGGAAGGAGAGGTCCAGAAGGTGACCACGAGCCCGATGCTCCTCGAGTACCTGGCCGAGGTCCTGCAATCCTCGAGGGCCCGGGAAGACCACTGGGGCCTTAGCCCCCGGGCCGGGTTGGACCTCTTGATGGCCGCGCGGGGCTGGGCCTTCCTCGAGAAGAGGAACTTCGTCCTTCCGGATGACGTGGTCGCGGTCTTCCCCTTCGTAGCGGGCCACCGGATGTTCTCCCACCACTCCCTGTCCGCCGCGAGCGAAGAGCAGAAGGCGCGGGAGTTCGTAAAATCCGTTCCCTTCGTTAGAGAGAAATGAACCTAAAGAGCTTCATCCTCCGGCAGTTCCGGAAACGGGTCCGGGTCTACATCCTTCCGACGAAGATGGGGGGCTACCTCAACGGCCTCATCTTCCTCATGTTCCTCCTCTCCGTGGGGTACAGCAATAACCTCCTCCTGATCTTCACGCTCCTCCTCTTCGGGCTCAACCTCATCTGGGTGATCCAGACCCACTACTTCCTCCGAGGGCTTCGCCCCGGAGCGGTCGCGACCCAGAACGGGCACGTCGGGACTTCCATCCCCGTGCAGGTCCGGTGGGCGAGCTCGCCGCGGGGGAACCTCAAGTGGAACCTCACCCTGGTGCGGGAGGACCACGCGGAGGCCGTCGCCACCCACTTCCACTCCGAGCACGAGTCCCAGGGGACCCTCCGGTTCAAGCGCCGGGGCCACTACCGCTGGGAGCACCTCAAGGTCCACACGGACATGCCCTTCGGCCTCTACCAGGTCTGGATCTACTTCCCGGTGACCTCCTCCACCTACGCGTTCCCGGAGCTGAGTTCGACCAGGGCCCCGGTAGAGGTGCGGCCCTCGGAGCAGGAGGGAGAGCTCCCGGTGGAGAGGGCCGGCAGCGGAGAGGTCTCCCACCTCAACTCCTACCACGGGGAGCACTCCAACCGCATTAGCTGGAAGCACTACGCCCGCTCGGGACAGCTCATCATCAAGGAAGGAGAGGCCCTCCGGTCCTCGAAGGTCGACTTCGTCCTCGAGCCACCGGCCGGGGCCCTGAAGGAAGAGTACCTCTCGAAGCTCGCGACCCAGCTGGTGGACTGCCGGGCCCAGGGGATCGCCTTCACTCTTAAGACGTCGGCGAGCTTCCGGGGCCCGGCCTGCAGCGACCAGCACCTCGTCGAGTGCCTGAAGGAGATCAGCGTATGCTAGCCAACCGGGGCCAGAACCTGGTCCTCCTGGTCTTCGCCCTCTTGCTGCACGAGACGCTCACCGGCACCACCATCGGCCTCGTGCTCCTCGGCGTCGGACTCTCCTTCTCCGGGATCCGGACCACGAAGCTCGTCCGGAACCTCCTCGCCCTGGGGATTTTCGCCTCCTACTGGATCACCTACGGGAAGATCATCGACCCGGAGGTCGGGATCAACTTCCTCACCTCCATCATCGTCCTGAAGATCCTCGAGAAGGAGACGGTGCGAGACAGCTACATGGTCTTCATGGGCCTCGTGCTCCTCATCTCCGCGGGGTCCCTCTTCGAGAAGACCCTCACCTACGTGCTCTTCTTCGGCGGGAGCTTCGTGGTCCTCATGCGAGACTTCTACGCCTTCGTGGGCCAGCGCCTGAAGCCCCGGGACCTCGGGTACCTCGTGTTCTGGATCTTCCCGCTGACCCTCGTCCTCTTCTTCTTCGTCCCCCGGATGATGAACCCCATCCCCTTCAAGCAGCTCGCCCGCGGGGAAGGAGAGGTGGGCTACACCACGGAGGTGAAGGTCTCCGAGGTCGAGAGCCTGAGCTCGAACGCCGAGCCGGTCTTCCAGGCCCTCCTCTCCGAAGAGTTTCCCCAGGGGGAGCTCTACTGGCGGGGGAACACCCTCTCCAGCAACGACGGCTGGAACTGGCACCCGAACCACTTCGACAAGAGCGACGGCGAGCTCATCCTCGGAGTGAACGAGACCGAGGACCAGTTCACGCAGGACATCCGCACCTTCGAGAAGGCGGACTTCATCTTCTCCCTGGACTACCCCCGGGCCCTCCACGTCGGCGGGAACTACCTCGCGTTCAACAAGAACGGAACCCTCCCGCAGAAGCGCTGGCAGTGGCACCAGCGCTAC
Source organism: Bdellovibrionales bacterium (assembly GCA_005791855.1). GTDB lineage: Bacteria > Bdellovibrionota > Bacteriovoracia > Bacteriovoracales > Bacteriovoracaceae > Peredibacter. The sequence continues at coordinate 22,003 of SXUH01000401.1, read as the reverse complement.
AAGGTCATCGGCCAGAAGCTCCACTCCCTCGACACCACCGAGCACCTTAAGAACTACCTGCAGGTGAACCTCACCCCGGAGACGAAGGAGTGGATCGACGCGACCTTCCCCGCGCGGGACCTGAAGCTCCTCTCCCGGGACGTCACGACCTACCTCCGGCGGGAAGGGTTCACCTACTCCCTCTCCCCCGGGAAGAGCAGCGACTTCAACGAATTCATGCGCTCCAAGAAGACCGGCTTCTGCTCGCACTACGCCTCGGCCCTCGCGATCATCCTCCGGGCCCGCGGCGTCCCCGCCCGGCTCGTCTCCGGGTTCATGGGAGGGACCTTCAACAAGTTCGGAGAGTACTACCTCGTGACACAAAACGACGCCCACGTCTGGGTGGAGGCCCTGAGCGACGACCACTGGGTGCGCCTCGATCCCACCGCCTGGATCGCCCCGGACCGGGTTCGCCTCGGTGCCGAGGCCTTCTACCAGGACCTCAACGCCCGCTCCTTCCTGGGGGCGCGGCTCTTCCGGCTCCCGCCCGCCTTCCTCGAGCTCAAGCAGTGGTTCAGCCAGTGGGACTTCAGCTTCTACAACTGGCTGGAGCAGATGGACTACTACAGCCAGGACGCCTGGTTCTCGCGGATCCGCTTCAAGCGGGAATGGCTCCTGAGTCTCCTGCCGCTCCTGATGGTGGCCTTCATGGGACTCTACTCTTTGTACCTCAAGCTCAAGTCCTCGGAGGTCTCCGAGAGCGAGCTCCAGAAGCTCTGGGGGGCCTTCTACCGGAAGATTAGAAAGCGCGGAGTCCAGCTCTCCACGGTCTCCGTCAGCGAGGCCAAGCACCAGCTCGCGGAGCTCGACCACCCGGAGAAGGAGAAGTACCTTCAGATCTGGGACGGCCTCGTGGAAGCGAGCTTCGGCACGCGCTCGGATCTGGTGGCGTCGCTGAAGAAGCAGATCCGGAAGATCTAAGCCCGCCTAGGCGTCCCCAGCAAGGCGCCCCCGCCTAGTCGACGACCTTGTAGTCGGCCTCGATGGCATCGGCGTTGGCGGATTTCTTACTCACCTGGCGCTTGTTCAACTCCGCCTGCCTCGCGGTGGCTTCGGCTTCGGCCTGGAGCCGTTTCATCACCCCGTAGAGCTGGATGAAGCGCCGGATGAAATAGATCAGGAAAATGATGACGAAGATCTTAAGTAGGGCCATAGAGGAAACAACCTTCTCATAGAATTAACGAGAAGATAACCCCCGGACTCTACATTTTAGAATTATTGAAGCCTGCCGGAGTCGCCTACTGCTCGGATTCCGGCTCCCCGCCCTCCGCGGCGACCTCCTCGACCTTCGGTGCTTCCTTCTCGATCCGCTTGGCCTCGTTGAGCTTCTTGTACTCCTCGGCTTCCTGCAAGAGCTTGGCGTCGTGCTCCCGGAAGAAGATGGAGTTGACGTACCGGCGCAGGTCCTTCTTCGGCGTCTCCCCGAGGCAGTGGATGAGGCCCAGGTACTCGGGGACCTTCCCCGACGGCTTCGAGGCCTGGACGTTCACGTACATCTCCACCGGGGTGGTGAGGTGGAGGTTCGATCCCTCCGCGAGCTCAGTCTCGCACTGGAAGATCATGTTGGACTCGGTGAGCTTCAGCGCCCGCACCGGGACGAGGATCTCGCAGACGGACATGCTGTTCGTCTTGTTGATGTAGACCCGGTCTTCGTCAGACGCGCCTTCCCCGTTAATCTTCTTGGAGAATGCTTCTGCGAGCTTGAGCACGGTCTGCGGGTCCACCTCTCCGGGAGAGGTCAGGACCTGCGAGTACCCGAGCCCCAGCTGCATGTCCTTGGAGCCGAGCTCGTTGTTGAAGACGATGAGGAAGGGCCTTGCCTCCGGGTCGCCGTCCTTGATCCGGTTCACCAGGCTCAGGAGCTCGTCGTTGCTGTCCTTCGAGGGGGCTTCCCCGGCGGCGACCTTCTCCATGGCGTAGACGATCACCTGGGGCCTGAGCCGCTCGTACTCCTCCAGCACCTTGACCCCCGAGGGGACGCAGCGGATGGTGTAGGCGTACTTGTCGCTCCGGCCCTGGTGGTCGTAGAAGCGGAAGGTCTTGTCCACGATCATGATCTTGGCCTTCTTCTCGTGCGACGGTTCCCGCCGGTCCTCGAGCCAGGCCCTGAGCTTCTTCTTACTCTGCTTGATGGCGTGCTCCCGGTCGGCGAGCTTCTCCTGGATCCGGTCCTCCTCCATCCCCTCCGGCGGCAGGAACTCGTCCTCGAAGACGAACTCCACGTCCACGGCGTACTTGAAGTTGTAGAAGAGGTTACTCGTCGAGACACTCGTCACGAACACTTCCTGCGACGGGACGACGTGGGCCTTCGACCAGTGGTGGCTCAGGCGGATCCGGTCGCCGACGGCGAGCCTCTGATTCGTCTCCAGGTGGAGCCCGAGAGAATGGACGTAGCCGATCTTGCAAGTGAGGCCCGCCTCCCACTCTTCGGAGAGGGTCGCGGTGGCGAACGGCGGAGCTTCGATGTCCGCCGGGGAGAGGAGCCGGGTGACGTCGTAGATCACGTCGTAGGTTTCCACACTCTTGATGTGGGTGAGGTTCACCCCCGTGGCGATGCTCTCGACCAGGACCTCCGGTGGCGAGAGGTAGTCGACGAGCCCCACGGTCACCAGCGGGTGCTCCAGGGGTGTGCGGGCGAGGATCCGCGCGAGGTGGAGGTAGTCCTGGCTCTGCCGCGAGAAATCGATGAAGACGCAGGCGGCTTTCTGTTCGTAGATCTTGAGGAAGAAGGACTGGATCTTCCTCTCGTCGACTTCGTAGAAGCGCTGGAAGGAGATGGCCATCCGGGTGCTCTTCCGGAACTCACCCTGGAGGGCGCGGAAGTAGGCTTCGTCGTCTCCGAAGTAGAAGAATGTGAAGTTCTCTGCCATGGTATTAGTATAACATATGTTTAGTCACACGCTATCTCCGGCACTTAAGGCCCCGGAGGTGCTCCACGTACCGAACGGAATCCTCGTCTTTGTGGAGGGAGAAGAACTTCACCTGGTGCTCCCGGTACGCGGGACCGTCTTTAGACTGCCAGAGCAAATCACCATAAAGAGAGACCTTCGGAAGGTCATCTCTAAGTGAGAGGCCGAGGATCTGGTAGTACTGGCCACCTTCGTAGACGAGGTCCTCGTGGAAGCATCCGAGGCTCGTGGAGGAAAGAAATTCCCTCAGCTCGAGGATCTTCCGATGAGGTGAGATGATCAGTTGGTCCAGCGGGGTGAGCTCCGGGAGAAGGCTTCGGATGATCTCTCCGATCTCCTTCCCTCCCATACCAGCGATGAAGATCGTTTTCGATCCTCGGCCCAGGCTTAACTCCTGTCCTTTCTTATTGATGACTTTGATTTTGGTATTCGAAATATACGAATCTTTTAGCTTCGCCACGACTTCCAAAGAGGGATCCACCAGGTTGATCTCTTTGATGTGTGGCTCATTCTCAAAGGAAGTTCCGAGCAGGCCATGGTCGCAGCCGATGTCCCAGATGACCTCTGTCTCTCTCTGAAGGTCTCTTAGTTTCTGGAGCCGGAGCGAGAGGGTTTCCCTGCGCCTAGAAGAACTCGTCATAGTTCTGATTAAACTGGGCATCCAGCTCTTCTGTAAAATACTTTCTCACAAAATACTGGCCGGCGCGGACGGCCTCGATGAAGCCGTAGTTCTGGAGTCCCCGCAGGTGCTGCCCGAGTTCCTCGGGGGTCATCCCCAGGACCTGGCAGATGTCGGCGTAGGAGTTCAGGGGCCCGATGCCGTGGGCGCGGTAGAGGTTGGGCCTGCACCAGACCTGCCGGTAGAGGTACATGAGGAGGATGATCTCCGAGCGGTTTAGTTTAACTTTCTGGAGGATCACGTCGAAGAACACGTCCGGGATCTCGGAGGAAGACGGCACGCTGTGGGGGCCCTTCCCGGATTTCTGCAGGTCATTCTCCCGCTTCTTCTTAGAATGAAATTGTGAAAGCACTGAACGGATATCTTCCATATTTCCCCCTACCCCCATTATGGTGGAGTTCTCCGTTTTGTTCAATAGATCTCATTGAGAGGAAAATTCTTCTCCCTCCGCTCCCCTAAGGACCGGCCCCGCCTTAACCGATGAGCCCGGGGTGAGGACCTCGCATGTTTAAGAACGGTATCCTAGTCCTGGCCATCTCCATGGGCCTCTATAGTCTGTACTGGCGCAAGAACCAGGAAGCCACCCAGCGGAAGCGGGAGATCGCGTCCGTCGGCGCCATCGAGATCCTGGCGGTGGACGAGCTCTCCTTCGCCGAGAGCCTCGAGGAGAAGCTCTCCTCCCTCCACAGCTACTACGTCCTGGGCCAGAAGAACCTCCGGGACTTCGACCGGCTCCTCGAGGAGACTCCCATGAAGGACGTCTACCGCTCGAAGGCCTACCTGAACCTCCTCGCCGTCCGCACCCAGGTGGACCTCATCGAACACGAGCTGCTGCAGACCTGGTTCAAGCTCAAGGCCCGGGCCGGGAGGAGCGACCAGACGAAGCTCAAGACCCTCGAGGAGAAGATCGCGGCCTTCGAGCGCCGGTCCGCGCTCGCCGCCATGTCCATGGAGAACCTCCGGGGCCACATGGGAGACCAGGTGGACCTCAAGGAGAAAAAGCTCCGGTTCAAGGACGTGAGCGCGGAAGAGGTCGAGGCCGAGCTCAAGGAGCTCCAGGGCCACAGGAGCTTCCAGGTCTTCGAGACCAACGTCGAGCACCTCTCCTACATGCTGGAGAACGGCGAGCTCGGCATGGACAAGCACTTCTACCCCAGCGACGAGGCGAGCGGGAACATCACCGGAAACGAGTTCCCCGCCAAGGTCTGGTCCCTCACCTTCGACGACGGCCCGGGCCGCTCCACCAGTCGGGTGATCCTCCGCACGCTCCAGGAGAAGAAGCTCCGGGCGACCTTCTTCCAGCTCGCCTCCCAGGTGAAGAACTATCCAGCGCAGGCGAAGGAGATCCGCCGCGCGGGCATGGAGATCGGCGCCCACTCCTATTCCCACCTGCAGCTCACCAAGGTGGGGAGCACCATCCTGGACCGGGAGATCACCGAGGCCACGAGGGTCATCGAAAAGCTCCACGGCGTGGACGTGGAGTTCTACCGGCTCCCCTACGGCGCGGGAGTGAGCGTGCCCCACATCCGGCAGAAGATCGCCGCCAACAAGCTCGTCCATGTGTACTGGAACGTCGATTCCCTGGACTGGATGGCCCAGTCTCCGGAAAGAATTATTAAGAGAACTAAAGGTTTAATGCAAAAGACAAGTCGTGATGCGGGTGTTATCCTTTTCCATGACATCCACGTAAGGACGACCCTCGCCGCCGCCGCCGTCATGGATTACCTGAAGCAGGACGGAAGAAGGAGTTGCACCTTAAAGGAGATCGTCTCTCAAATGAACCAAGGTGCGTCCAAAGTATGTCCCTGAAAATTCTCCTCCTTCTGACCCTCGTTTCCTGCGCTCACAATAAAGAGTCGACCGCGCCGAAGGCCCCGGTGATCCCCACCGTGGCGAAAGAATTTTCCAAGGGCGAGCTCATCCTCGGGACCCAGCTTTTGACCAAGATCTTCGACCGGGAGATGGCCCCGCTTCCCTGCGTCCCGACCACCGACGAAGCGTCCCTCCTCCTCACCACCATCAGGCCCCGGATGGAGGTGGTCCAGGCCGACATGGAAGACATGCTCGATAGTCCGAAGGACGTCGACCAGCTCATCAAGACCTGCGACCAGAGCTGCATCTGCGACTACGTGGACGACCTCATGCGGGAGAACCTCGTGGGCCTCTCGAAGGCCCAGAGAGAGCTCATGAACAAGAAGAAATCCGACAAGGCCACCAACCGGTGCCTGAGCTACGTCCAGTCAACTTTCTGCCAGAGCGAGCTCTACCAGGAACTGAGCAAAGAGAAGGCGGCCTTTAGCCTCGAATGAGTTTCTTTAACTCTTCGGAGCGCAGCTTCCCCGCGGCCACCCCGGCCTTGATCAGGCCCTTGAACCCGTTCCGTCGCCAGTTCTCCAGGACGGCGATGGTCACTCCCCCTTCGGAGGTGACCTGCTTGATCATCTCCGAGAGTGGCAGAGAGGATTCCTTGGCACTCACGCCGGAGCCGGTGAGCACCTGGCGCACCAGGGCTTCGCGGTCTGGGGCGGTGAGAGAATCGAAGGCCTCGAAGAGGTTCTGACTGAACTCGTAGAAAAGTGCCGTGGCCGACGCCGTGAGGATGGTGAGCTCGTCGAGCTCTCGCTCCGAGACCACCAGGGCCGTGCCGAGGCCGCCGAAGAGGGTCTTGAACTCCGGAAGGCGGTCCCGGGCGGAGGTGGAGCTCAGAAGACTCACCCCTTCGCCGTACTGGGTGGCGAGGCTTGGCATCACTCGGACTAAGCGCCGGGCCTCGAGTTCCTTGAGCTGGGCTTCTTCGTCGATGGCAGCGAGCACACTCACGAAGAGAGAATCCTTGAACCTCCCCGCGAGGGTGAGCTTCAGGTCCTTGAGTTGCTGGGGCTTGCAGCCCACGAGGATCCAGGAGGGATCCTTCACCGACCCGAGGTCTTTGACCGGAGAAGCCCCGACTTTCCGGGCGAGGAGCTCGGCGCTGGTCCCGGAGGGTGAGTAGATCTGCCAGCTTGAGAGGTCCTGATTTTTTTTAAGGCCAAGGAGGATGGCCTCTACCATTTTCCCAGCGCCGAGAACGAGAACATTCATAGACCCATCTCCCATAGAGGTCTCTATCCTATTGGGGGTTGCGTGCAATGTCCAGAATCTTGACACCTGTCTACGGGCCCAGGGCCCTGGGGGGATCCAGTGGAGGCCAGGGGCCCGAGAGCTTGGCACCCTGCTTGCAAAAATCCGGGGTACCGGAGGACCCATGAACTGGAACTACATCGACCTGGATGAAGGCCCGGACCTCTCCCAAGAGGCCCGCGCTCTGCTGTCTGGCTACCGCAGGGTAGAAGAGCTCCGTGCCCCCCTCCTCTCAACCAGTAACCAGACCATCCGGCACTTCCGCTGCTACGGTGAGGACGCCTTCAGGGCCTGCTACTTTTCCATCTCCGTGCCGGCAGTGAGAGGGGGCACCTACGATAACCCGAACCTCGGGCTGTTCAAGAAGGCCATCACCGAGGCCTGCCTCGAGGAGCGGGCCGTGTACGTCTTGTACCTTCGCACCGGTGGGGTGCGCATCACCCATGACCGGACCATCTTCGACCCCATCTGGGGGATCATGCCCGAGCTCTTCCGGCTCCGGAAGAAACACCTCCTCGTCACCATCGCCGATGAGAAATGCCTCGGGGCCGGGGCCGTGTTCTTCGCCCAGGGAACCTTCCGCCTCACCAGTGCCGAGGACACGCTCCTGAACCTCACCGGGCCCTCCATCATCAAGAAGTTCTACGGCGACGCCGACAAACCCCAGCTGGAGTACAAGGACTACGCCTCGGCCGGGCACCAGTGGCAGACCAACGAGCTCATCCAGGAAGCCTACCGGGACTTCGACTCCGTCGTCGCCCGCCTCAACGGGCTCCTGCACTTCCTCTCCTATAGGAAAAGTAAGCCCCAGCTCCAGCACCTCTCGGCCCTGCAGAAAAAAGACCGGGCCACGGTTTTCCCCAAGGCCCTGGACGAGCACCACCGCTTCCTCGAGGTCCTCTGCGACGACGCCTTCGAGATCTTCCCGGAGCTCTCCCAGGTCGGGAAGACCTACCTCATGAAGAAGAACCACCAGCTCTTCGGAGCGATCCTCCAGCCGCTGAAGAACCCGGAGAACGTCATCAACCGCGCCATGGTCCGGCGCTACGAGATGGCCCTGCAGGTCTTCCGCACCCTGGGGCTCCCCCTCGTCTCCGGCATCGACAGCCCGGGGGGAGATCCGCGGCAGGTGGAGAGCGACCGGGACATCCTCCTCGCTTCCATCGACCTGGTGGAGAAGCTCGTCGAGTATCCGCACCCCAAGCTCGGCCTTCTCCTCAAACGGTCCTTCGGTGGAAGTGGCATGTTCGCGCTCCCGCCGTCCCACGGCTCTCTGGGGTTCCTCGCTCTGGAAGACAGCTCCCTGGGGATCATGAGCGACTCGCTGCTCGACCGAGTGGTGCAGTCCAAACCATCCCTCCGGGCCGACTGGGAAGAGACCAAGAGCAAACACTTACCACGGTTGCAAGACCTGATTAACTTTGGAACAATTGATAAAACCGTAAGCCTGTCGGAACTGGCCTACCTCATCGATGGCTTCCTCGGAGGAGCGCCGGTGGAGGCAAGCGACGTCAGCGCCCGCATCAACTAGAGGACCCCATGCTCAAGACCCAGCTCATAGACGACTCCCTCCTTCTCATCCAGCTCAACCACGAGAAGAAAGAGAATCCCTTCTCCCGGCGCATGACCCAGGAGCTCATGCAGCTCCTGGACGCCACCGGCCGCGACCCGAAGGTCAGGAGCGCGGTGCTGACCGGAGGGATCGACCGCTCCTTCAGCGTGGGGGGCGACTTCAAAGACGTGAGTAAGCTCAACGAAGTCGACGTCATCCGCGAGTACCTCCTCGAGATCATCGACCTCTACGTCTGTATCCTCGCCTTCTCCAAGCCGCTGGTGGTGGCCATCGACCACTTCGCCATCGGCCAGGGCCTGCAAGTCGCCCTCATGGGTGACTACCGCATCGGCTCGCACCGGAGCAGCATCGCCATGCCGGAGCTGAAGAACGGAGTGGCCTGCCCGCTCGGGGCCATCATCCTCGAGCGGATGCTGGGCCGGGCCCTCATGCTCCGGTACGTGATCGACTGCGGGGAGATCAGCTCCTCCCGGGCCGTCGAGCTGGGCCTCATGGACGAAACCTGCGAAGTCCCCGAGCTCCTGGAGCGGGCCCTCGCCAAGGCGCGGGCCTACGCCGCCTACCCGGCGATCCCCTTCACCCTCACCAAGTCCATCCAGAACCAGCGCTTCATCGACGACCTCGACGCCATTAGGCCCCTCGCGGCGAAGGCCCACGTGGATTCCTTCATGGCCAAGAGCGGGGAGAAGCACTTCAAGAACATCCTGAAAGAAACTAAATGAAACCCGGCGGGATCCCAAGCCTCTCCCGGGTCCCCGTGGTGGGGAACCTCTACTCGCTTCTGCGCCTGGGGATCGTCGGTTTCCTCACCGCCTCCACGGAGCGGCCGCACAAGCTCCAGCGCCTGAACCTCCTCGGAAAGTCCTTCGTCCTGATCAACGACCCGGCCCTCGCGCAGGAGGTGCTGGTGAACCTCTCCGGCAAGCTCGCCCAGGGACCCATCCTCAACCACTTCGCCAAGAAGTTCCTGGGGGAAGGCCTCCTCACCGCCGAGAACGAGCTCCACAACAAGCGCAAGAAGAAGATGATCCCGGTCTTCAGGCCCGCCCACGTCCGCCTCTTCCGCGGCGTCATCGACGACCTGGTGGTGGCGGAGTTCGCGAAGCTCAGGGCCGGGGAGATCGAGTTCAACACACTCCTGGAGACGCTAAACCAGGAACTGGTGAGCAAGGTCCTCTTCGGCCAGGGCCAGAGCACCGGGGAGCTCGCGCGGGACATCGGCTACATGAACAAGTTCGTCCTCGGGGAGACCCTGCAACCCGCACCCCTCCCGCCGTGGGTGTGGACCCCGGGCCGGGCCCGGGCCCGGAAGATCCTGGGGAAGATCGACCACACCATCTCGACCATCATCTCCTCAAGGCAGGCCCACCTCGCGAGCTCGCAGGAGGAGCGCAAGCTCATGATCGACCACCTGCTGGAGGTCTTCCGGAACGACGACCAGACCCTCGACGCCGTGGCCATCAGAAACGAGGCCATGGGGATCTACGTCGCGGGCCACGAGACCAGTGCCTCCGCCCTCACCTGGATCTTCTACACCCTGCTGAAGCACCCGGCGATCAGGGACAGGGTGACCGCCGAGGCCCGGGCCTCCACCGAGCAGTACGAAACCCAGATGCCGTACACAACGAATCTGATCAAGGAAGTCCTCCGGGTCTACCCGCCGGTCTACCTCCTCAGCCGGACGGTGCTGGAGGACCTGAGCCTCGACGGGAGGCAGATCCGGAAAGGAGAGTTCCTGATGATCAACCTCATCGGGATCCACCGCTCGGAGAAGGTCCACCTCGGTGCCTCGGAGCTCAGACCCGAGCGCCACGACGATCCCTCGGATCCGGTGAACTCCCTGCCGGGGAGCTACATCCCCTTCTCCGCCGGAACCCGCTCCTGCATCGGGGCCTCCTTCGCCCTGGTGCAGATGCTGTCAGTAGTCCGGCATTTTTGTCAGAGATTCGACTTCGCCACGGACCACCTGCCGGAGGAGCGGTACGAGGCCCTGGTCACCATGAAACCGAAGTTCCGCGTGCGGGCAAAAATTTACCCCGTTTCACCTCCGGGTACTCTCTGAAACAATCTAAGGATGAAAGACCTCATCCGCGAGCTGCAACGCCTCTCTTCCAAGAAAGAGGTGAAGGGCTCCGACCACCTCCGGACCACCCTGGGACTCGATAGCATGAAGCTCATCGAGCTCGTCGTGTTCTTCTCCGAAGAATGGGGCATCGATCTGGGCGAGAAGGCCGCCGAGGGCCATCCGGTGAACACCGTCTCCGACCTCGAAAAGATCATCTCGGAAAATTCATGAAGCTCTACCTGGTGAAGACCGCGGGCCTCCTCGAACCCTGGCGGCGACCGGCCGAGGCGATGAGGCTCAACGGCGTGAGCCTCCTGGACCGGCTGACGGCCCAGGCCAGAGAGCTTGGCCTTGTGGTGCAGGCGTGCGACGCCGGCGAGCTCGCGGGCCTCACCGGAGAAGCTCTCGTCTGCTCCGCCGCGAGCTACCTGAGCCGCGGCTTGCTCAAGGCCTTCGTCGCAGCGGCCCGGGGCTCGGAGAGATCGCTCCAGTGCCACGTCCAGAAACGGGCCCTGCTCGTCTTCAGTTCCACCGCGGACGAGGCCAGCGTGCCGCTCAAGCTCTTCTATCTCCGGCCCGGACAGCGGACCGACCAGTGCGTTCCCGTGACCCTGGAGACGCCGGAGCTCCTGCGAGTTCCCTCGGGCCTCCCCCCGGCCATCTTGAAGAAACCCGATACCTTCATCCCGGTGAACTCTCTTGTGGGAGTGGAGGTGGATGACTGGAGCGCCTACCTTCTGGCGGGGTCGCTCGCCAACCGCGAGTTCACCCTCGGCTCCGTCGAGGCGCTCAAGGCCTTCCTCCCGCAGAAGCTCCTCGAGTTCCTCACCAGTAGGCCCTCCCTCGCGAAGCGCATGAACCGCATTGGCCGCGGCTGCCGCATCCATCCCACGGCCGTGCTCGAGGGCTGCGTGGTCGAAGACGGCGTGGAGATCGGGCCCTACTGCTACCTCCGGGCGAGCTGGGTTGGGAAGAACGCCACCGTCCGCGAGAACTCCTCGGTGAAACTCTCCTCCATCGGCGCGGGGACCTTCCTCACCACCGCGAACCTCTTCAACGCCCTGATCGGCGAGGACTGCATGATCTTCACCCAGCTCCTCGTGAACTGCGTGATCGGGGACCGGACCTTCGTCGGCGGGGCCACGGGCTTCTCCGACTTCGACTTCTTCAAGGACTGGGCGACCATCGACCTCGGCGAGGGGAAGAGGGAAACCTTCCACAAGTTCCTCGCCAGCGCGGTGGGCGACGACTGCTCCATCGGCGCGGGCCTCATCTTCAAACCCGGCAGGATGATCCCCAATCGGACGACCGTCATCAACAAGAACATGATCGACGAGGTCCCGCAGCGCGAGGGCCAGCACCTCATCTCGAACCAGGGACGGCTCCACGCCATCCCCGAAGCCTTTCTCAAGAAGTAACTCATGAAACTGTGGACGAGCGTAGAGCAAATTTCATCTAAGGCACCGGAGAAGATCGCTCTCCGGCTCGGGGCCCAGGCCCTGACCTACCAGGAACTGTGTGAACGGAGTGCGGCGCTGGCCCAGGTGCTCCAGGAACACGAGGTCGGCCCCGGGTCGGTGGTGGGCTGCTACGTCGGGAACAACCCGGCCTTCGTCGCCACCCTGCTCGCCGCCGGGAAGACGGGTGCCTGCTTCGTGCCCCTCGATCCGAGCTATAAAGAAGAGGAGCTCCTGAAGATCCTCTCGAACTTCGGTGGCCGCCACCACCTGGTGACGACCGCGGGACTGCTCCAGCTGCAAGGGACCTCCGTCCTCGAGGTCGCCCCCCGGGGTGCGATCCTGAGCGACCGCCTCCAGGGCCAGCAGACTGTGCCCGAGCTCGCGTCCATTGGGATGATCCAGTTCTCCTCCGGATCGACGGGCGAGCCGAAGGGCATCCTCCTCACCCACGACGCCGTCTACGACCGGGCCCTGGGCTTAACAGTGTCCCTTGGCCTCACCGCCGCGGACCGGACTCTCTGCGCGGTCCCCCTGTCCCACTCCCACGGCATCGACTGCCTGACCCTCCCCACGCTCCTCGCGGGAGGCACGCTCTTCATCACGGCCCCGGAGCTCGCCGCTCCCACCAGCATCCTCGGAACCATCGAGCGGGAGAAGATCACCTTCTTCAGCTCCGTCCCGAGCTTCTACGAACTCTGCCTGAAGCTCATAAAGAAACAGAGCTACGACCTCTCGAGCCTGCGCCTCCCGTTCTGCGGAAGCGCGGCCCTCTCCGAGGCGACGGCCGAGAGCTTCTTCGAGCGCTTCGGGGTCTCCATCAAGCAGGGCTATGGCCTCGCGGAGATCGGAGTGATCTGCCTGAACCTCCAGCCCGATCCCCGGGACCTCGCCTACGGCTCCGTCGGAAAACCCATCCAGGGGATGGGCTTTCGGATCGAGCAAGAAGAGCTCGTCGTCACCTCCCGGGCGCTCTACTCCGGGTACCTCATCGGAAGAGACTACAGCTTCACCCCACAGGACCAGGAGCTCTTCACCGGTGACCTGGTCCAGGTGGACGGGAAGGGCCGGTTCTACCTCACGGGACGGAAGAAGGACTTCGTCAACGTCGGGGGCTCCAAGGTCTTCCCGCTGGAGGTGGAGGCCCTGATCAAAGAGCACCAGCAGATCCGCGACTGCGTGGTGGGTGCGGAGCCCGCGGCCATCACCGGACAGGAAGTGGTCGCCTACCTCGAGCTCCTGAGTCCGGGAGCAGACTTCGAGGCGATCGTCCGGGACCTCAGAGAGAGTCTCCGGACCCGCCTCTCCGACTACAAAGTTCCCAAGCGGTTCTACCTCGTCGAGCAGTTCGCCCGGAGTCCCCTGGGGAAAATTCTAAGAAGCAAGGTTAGGAAGGAAGATGTCATTTCTACTAGTGATCGATAAGACCTCCTCTGCTCCGGACTACCGGCAACGGCTCCAGGGCCTTCTGTGCCCGTACCACGGGAGCGTCGAGAAGCGGACCTTTAAAAACGGCGCCCTCTACCTCAGTAGCGGCGGAAGCTTCCACGGCTCCCACGCTCTCTTCCCCGCGGGCACGACCCAGTCCTCCATCACCGCCTGGCTCCGGATCGACCTCGGGGACGAGGTTCTTCGGATCGGAAACGACCCCATGGGCATGTACCCACTCTGGTTCTTCGAGACCGAAGCGTGTTCCTACTTCACCTCCGAGCTCAAGGCCCTGAGCGTGATCGACGGCTTCCGCTACCGGTTCAAGGCCGACGAGGACGTCCTGGCCATCAAGCGAAGGCCCCGGGACTTCTCCTTCCTCGAGGACGTGCGGAACCTCGCCACCAGCGCGGTCACGGTGGACCTCCGGACCAGGGAAGTCACCGTCGCCCGGGCCCCCTACCTCGAGTTCGACCAGAAAGTCTCCATCACACCGGAAGCGGCGATGGCGAAGCTCAGGAAAGAGCTCGAAGCCTCCCTCGCGACGAGCGAAGGCCTGCCGGGCCCCTGGGGCTCCATGCTCTCCGGAGGCATCGACTCCTCCGTCGCCACGGCCCTCCTCGCCTCCCGGGAAAAAAAGTTCGACGTCTACACCCTCGGCACTCCCCTGGGCGACGAGTACGCCGACGCCCAGGACCTCGCCGCCCACCTGGGGCTTAGGGCCAACCGGATCTTCGTGTCGGAGGATGAAGCCCCGGGCCTCTTCGAGACGGTGGTGTGGCAGAACGAGGTCTTCGATGGCCTCACCGCCGAGATCCTGGCCCAGCTCAAGGGGCTGGTGAAGGTCAGTGGCACTTCGAGCCGCCGGCTCTTCACCGGCTACGGATCGGACCTCCTCTTCGGCGGCATGCTCCTGCACACCGAGTACATGCGGGCCGTGGGTGTCACCAACGAACAAGAGCTCATCGAGCGGACCTCCTGGAGTGGAGAGTTCAGGCCCTTCTTCCACCTGAGCTCCGGGGTCGAGCTCTACCACCTCTACTGGCACCGGCCCCTGGTCCAGCTCGCCCTGAACCTCCCGACCCCGCTCAACTTCAAGGGCGAGGTCCAGAAGATCCTCCTGCGTGACCTGGCGGTGGAAGCCGGGTGGCTCAAGAGAGAGCACGCCTTCCGCGCGAAGATCGGCATGAGCAACGGCACGAACTTCTACACCCTGCTCTCCCGGGCCCTGGGCCTCGGGGATGGCTACGCCTACCCGGCGAAGACCGCGCGGGCGTGGGAGTACCTGAAGAGAAGACTCACCGAGCTCACCGGGAGGGCACCGTGAACTTCCTCGATTCCTGCTTCCCCTTGATCGCCAAGAAGAACCTCACCGGGAAGCTCACCGAGGTCCGGGCCGGCGCCGCCACCTACCTCGTGGTGAAGAACGCCGACGGCTACTACGCCTATCCGCAGAAGTGTCCCCACCGGGGAACGGACCTCCGCTTCGCCACGGTCCAGGACGCCGGGGTCCAGTGCCCGTACCACGGCTGGAAGATCCAGACCGACGGGAAGGTGGAGCATCCCTACGGTGAGAAGGTGAATTGCTCGGTGGCCGTGGTGAAGCTCGAGGAGCACTTCGACTGCCTGTGGATGAACCGGAACAAGCTTCCGCTGCCGCTCTCTCCGTCCGCCCACGTGACCTTCACCGGTGCCCAGTCCATCAAGCTCTCGGCCCCGTTCCACGTGGTGCTGGACAACTTCAACGAAGGCTCGCACACGGCCTTCGTCCATCGGGTCATGGGATCCAAGGAGAGCCAGGTGAAGGAGATCGACTTCTCCTGGGAAGACCGAGGCGACCACGTCCACGTGAAGTACCTGGGCCCCCAGAGGCCCAACCTCGTCTACAACGGTCCCTTCTGGAAGACCTACCTCAACTGGGACATCCACTGGGAGACCTACGTCGATCCCGTGCGCATGGTCTACCACTCGAAGTGGGTCACCCGCCGGACGGGCCGGAAGTGGTGGCTGGAGAACGAGAACGTCTACTTCCTCGTCCCCTGCGGGAAGGAGCAGACCTGGCTCCACGCCTTCACCTACACGGAGATCCCCCGGCACCTCAGGCCCTTCTCCTT
The DNA here is from genome assembly GCA_005791855.1 of Bdellovibrionales bacterium. Classification (GTDB taxonomy): domain Bacteria; phylum Bdellovibrionota; class Bacteriovoracia; order Bacteriovoracales; family Bacteriovoracaceae; genus Peredibacter. The sequence continues at coordinate 6,619 of SXUH01000401.1, read as the reverse complement.
CCTCATCAAGCTCTTCTCCAACGCCCTCACCAGGAACCAGATCGTCGAAGACGAGAAGTTCTACCCGGCCATCAGCGACCTCCCGTTCTCGTTCCGGGGCTTGCGGCTCGACAAGTTCGACCATCCCCTGGTAGCCATCCGGAAGAAGGTGGACCCGTCCTACTTCGTCGGGTTCGGGGAAGACGAATGAACCACATCACCACTCCGCTCCCGCTCGTCGAAACCAGGCTCGTGCGGAAGGCCCCGCGGCGGATCTCCTTCGAGGGCAGGCCCTACGTGGTCTGGAAGACCGGCGAGGGGTTCTTCGCCTCCAGCGCGGTCTGCCCGCACCGGGGGGCCGACCTCTCGAAGGGGAAGGCGTGCGAGAAGTTCCTCCGGTGCCCGTACCACGGCTGGACGATCGCCGGCGACGGGAAGGTCACCAGTCCCTCCGAGGGGAAGGCCAAGGGGCACCAGCAGACCTTCCCGCTCACCGACCGCTTCGGGTTCCTGTGGCTCGGCGGGGACGCCGCCTACTTCGCGGAGCTGGAGCGCGAGCGGGGGGACTTCCTGGGCGCCCTCACCGTGACCCTCAAGGCCCCGCTCCACATCACCCTGGATAGCTTCGTCGACGGGACCCACCTCCCGTTCGTGCACCGGCGGAACGCTCTCTTCGAACCGACGGGGGACCTGCAGTTCAGCTGGAGCGAAGACGACACGAGCGTCACCATCACCTCGGACTACCCCCAGCGACGGTTCTCCCTCATCGGCTTCCTGAACTTCTTCGTTCCCTTCCGCTGGGTGGTTTCGCCGACGGTGGACTTCGCTCCGGTTCGGATCCGCTACCAGAACTACTGGTACCGGGCCTCGGACAAGAAGGTCCCCAACGGGGTGAACACGAACACCTTCTACCTCTACCCGGCGGACCGCGAGACCACCGTGGTCCCGTGCCTGTTGTTCCACCGGCTCCCGAAGCACCTGCGGCCCTTCCGGCGCCTCTTCGCCGCCGTCTCCAAGCGACTGCTCCTCTCGGTTCTCACCGAAGACGTCGAGGTCGCCCAGAGCATGCTCGTGCGCAAGCTCGACCGCGGCGGTCTGCGCCTGGAGGCGGCCGACGTCCCGCTGGTGCGGGTGCGCGAGCGCTACCTCAGGTCGCGGGAGTTCGCGGGAGACGACTGAATGAACCAGATCACGACTCCCCTTCCGCTCCTCGAAGCCTCGAAGGTCAAGGACGTTCCGGTGAAGTTCACCTTCTCCGGGTCGCCCTACGTCGCCTGGAAGACCTCCGAAGGGTACTTCGCCGCAAGCGCCTCCTGCCCGCACCGTGGCGCGGACCTCTCCAAGGGAAGGGTCTGCGGGAAGGCCCTCCAGTGTCCGTACCACGGCTGGACTCTGGGTGCAGACGGGAAGGTTACGAGCCCCGCGGAACAGAAATCGAAGGGCACGGTCCCCGTCTACCGGCTGACTCCTCGCTTCGGCTTCCTCTGGCTCAACGGCGACGACTCGTACTTCGCTGCGCTCGAAGCCCAGCGCGGGGACTTCATCGGCGTCGTCCTCTTCACCTTCAAGGCTCCGCTCCACGTCACCGTCGATAACTTCTGCGACGGGGGCCACCTCCCCTACGTCCACCGCAGAAACGGGGCCAACGAAGCCCTGGCCCCGGACACGAAGTTCGAATGGGAAGAGCGGGAGGACGGGATCGACATCGTCTTCGATTACCCGCAGAGGCCCTGGACCATCAACTCCCTGTTCAACTACTTCCTCCGGACGCGCTGGTACGTGAAGGCCTCCGTGGACTTCCATCCGATCCGCGTGACCTACACCATCTACTAGTACCGGCCCGGGACCAAGCGCAGGGTCAACGACACCAACGCCAACACCTTCTACTTCTACCCGGCCGGAGAGGGCGTGACCATGTCACCGTGCCTGCTCTTCCAGAAGCTGCCCGCCTGGCAAAGGCCAATGAAGAAACTCCTCCGGCCGCTGCTCTCCTACCTCACCCGGGACCTCATCGGAGAAGACGCCGGGCTCCTGGAGCACATCCTCGTTAACCGGAAGGACTTCTCCGGGATGAAGCTCGAGGCCTACGACGCTCCCATCGTGCGAGTCCGGCGGCGGCTCCTCGACACCCAGGAGTTCGGAGACTTCTAACTCATCTCCAGCGGAGCCCCGTGCCTCATGGTGTTCACGGCGATGGACCTCGTCCAGACGAACTGATCGAGCACGTGCGCCGGCTCGGCCAGCGAAACCCCGTCGATCTCCGAGAGGATCAGTCGCATGCTCTCGGAGAGTGCGCTTCCGGAAAGGAGCTCCCTGTAGACGTCGTTTTTGTAGCGGACGAAGTTACCGGCATATACGTAGGTATACTGCGCTTCTTTGAAGACGGTCTGGAGCCGCTGCTTCGAAAGGAAGGTGATGTCGAGGTTTGTCTTCGAGTACCCGGCCTTCCAGGCGAGATCGAGGATGCTCTTCCAGGTCTGGTAGGCCTCCGTTGTGAGGCACGCGACGGAAACCCCGGATCCGAGGGCGAGGGCCGCGAAGAGGTAGTGCATGGCCTTGGGAGTCGGGTGGGCGGTGATGTTCACGAACAGCCCGGCCTCCTTGATGAGAGAGAGGTCGTTGTAGGACAGCTGGCCCGGGATGTGGAAGTTCGGATGCCGGCCGGTGAGGTAGCCGTCGAGCCCCGTGCGGATCCAAGCGGCGAAGTTCCCGAGGAGGGCCTTGTCTTTTTCGTTCACCGAGCCCATGAAGATCTCGTACTGATCGAGGAAGCCCTGGGCGAAGGCCCCGAAGCGCTGGACCCGCGCCGGCACCCCGACGAGCGACGTGCGAGGGATCATGAGCTCGTAGCCGCTGTCCTGGCACCAGTTGGCCTCCAGGTCATCGGCTTCCACGGCCGAGAGCGGGAAGTGGAACTGCCGCACGTATTCCGCTCCCCCCGCCTTCGGCCCGGTGCCGGAGAGCTTGAACCCGCCGAAGGGTTCGATGCCGACCCTCGCACCCGTGTTGGGCCGGTTGATGTAGAGGTTCCCGGCCCGGAGGAAGCGCAGGAGGAAGTCGATGTCATCCTGGGACTGGGAGTAGACGCCGCCGGTGAGGGCGTACTCGGTGCCGTTGAAGAGCTCGATGGCCTCGAGGATGGAGTCGTACTCCACCAGGTGGATCACGGGCCCGAAGATCTCCCGCTGCGACCAGGAGTCCTTGTTCTTCGCCTGGTGGACGGGGAGCTCGAAGAGGGCGGGGCCCACGCAGAAGCCGGGGAGCTTTTCAAAGGAGCGGTCGATGTGGATCTTCCCGTTCACCCGGATGGCCTCGTCCTTGGCCTCCTCCACGCACCGGCGGACGCGCTTCTGGTCCTCCTCGCTGATGAGGGGGCTCACGGAGGTCGCCGGGTCGAGGGACTCCCCGACCTTCAGGTCCGCGATGGCGCCCACGAGCCTCGAGACCAGGGCGTCCTTGACTTCCCGGTGGACGATCACCCGGGAGGCCGCGGAGCACTTCTGCCCCGAGTGCCCGAAGGCCGCGTAGAGGATGCCGGAGATGGTCTCGTCGAGCTCGCAGTTGTTGGTGACGATGATGGCGTTCGTGCCGCCCATCTCGGTGATGATCTTCTTCTGCATCGGGATCTGGTGGTGGTAGTGGAGATTGATCTCCTGGGCCGAGTGGCGGTAGATCCACTGGCCGACACTCTTGGAGCCGGTGAAGACCACACCGCTGGTCCGGGGGTGGGTGACCAGCGGGGCCCCGACCTTTTCCCCGTCCCCGAGGATGAGGTGGAACACCTCCTTCGGAACCCCGGCCTCCACCAGGAGGTTGTAGAGTTCGATCCCGATGAGCGGCGTCTGCTCCGCGGGCTGGAGGATCACGGCGTTCCCGGCGACCAGCGGGGCGACGGCCATGCCACAGGGGATGGCCAGCGGGAAGTTCCACGGAGCGATGACGGTGACCACTCCCCGATTGGTGAGCTTCTCATGGGAGAGCTGCAGGGAGATCTCCTGCCGGGCGTAGTAGTTGATGAAGTCGATGGCCTCGTCCACGTCGGCCAGGGCCTCGGTCATGGTCTTCCCGGCCTCGTAGATCATCAGGGCGGCGAGCTCGTTTCTCCGCAGCAGCATGAGGTCGGCCGCCTTGAGGAGGACTCCCACCCGGTAGATGGTGTGAGACGCTTTTGACCAGGGAGTCTTCGAGAGAGCTTCCACCGCGCTGTCCACGGCCTGGGTGGCCTCCGTGGAGGTGCTCTCGCGGTAGGTCCCGAGGATCAGCGAGGGCCTCGAGCTGCAGACGACCTTGGTGTCCCGGCTGGAGTTAAACGCTTCCTGCTGGGAGGTGGTTTTCTTCTCGAACGCCGCGAGCGCACTCTGCAGAGCTTCGAGCTCCTGGGGCAGGTGGAGCCGCAGCGGTCGCACCGGAGCGAAGTCACTCTTGGTCTGCGAGACGAAGGAATCCAGGGCGAAGGCCCCGGCCTTCTTCTTCTGGGTGTGGACGTCGATGGGCGAGAGGAGGCCGTTTGCTTTTTGGTGGGACCGCATGATGGAGAGGACCCCCACCTGCGAGGAGTTCTCCATGATCCGCCGGACCAGGTAGGCCATCCCCACCAGGAGGTTGCCGATGGGCATGTAGTTCCGGGTGGGCCACCCCATCCCCGCCAGGCCATGGGAGAGGGCTTCGTAGGTCATGTGGAGGCACTGGTGTTCGATCACCGGCGCCTGCGGGAAGCGCAGTTCTCGCAGGCCCTCGACGAAGGCGTGGTCCTGGATGTTGTGGGACCCGATGGCCAGGTGGATGTGCTGGTGGTTCTGGAGCGAGAGGTACGCGAGCTGCCGGAAGTGGATGTCCGACTCTTCCTTATTGAGGAACTGCGGCGGGGTGAACTGGTGGGCCTCGCCTTCGATGGTCTCGGCGTCCCAGTAGGCCCCCTTCACCAGCCGGATCGGCATGCGGATCCCGCGCTTCCTCGCCAGCTCGATGACGTCCTGGAGATGCCGGGCCCCGTCCCGCAGGTACGCCTGCACGACGATCCCGGTTTGGTCGAAGTCCCGGAGCTCGGGGGTCTCGAGGAGGACCTTGCCGTAGATCTTCAAGACCAGGTCCCGGTAGTGGTAGTGTTCGGCGTCGACGTTGATGAAGACCTGCTCCCGCACGGCCTCCTGGAGGATGCGCTTGAGCCTCGGAGCGACCTTGGCGTAGGTGGCCTCGAAGGCCTGGGGCCTGAAGTCGTGCGAGAGGGCGGAGACCTTGATCGAGACGTGGGAGCAGAGGATCCCCGCGGAGTTCTTCTCTCCCCGCGGGATGTGTTCCTTGAGGCCATGGACGAGCTGGAGCACTTTTTCAAAGTACTCGTCGGCCTCGCGGGAAGAGACCACCAGCTCGCCCAACTGGTCGAGGGTGGCGTCGCGCTTGGTGAGGCGCAGCTCCCGCAGCGTGTGGTGGGAAGTGGAGATGCTCTCTCCGGCGATGAACCGCTTGGCCATCATCCGCACGAGGTAGCGGATGATCACGGCGAGGACGGGTGCCGGCAGGTAGGAGGCCAGGGCCCCGCCGAAGTTGAACAGCACCACCAGGTAGTACGGCAGCTGCCGCATCATACGCTTGCCTTCCTTGCCCATGGACTTGGTGTCCTGGCGCAGGCGCCGGAGGCTCTCGAGGAGGTTGCGCTTGACTTCTTTTCCCGTCTTATCGTGGTCCAGGGACGGGAGCACCGCCAGGAACTTCAAGAGGTGGATCCGGATCACGTCGAACTGGGCCGTGAGTGAGAGACCGTAGTCGGAGAACTTCTCGAAGAGGCTCGAGCTGTAGTCGGAGACCTTCCCGACGAGGGCCTTCTGGATCACCTGAGCGCGGGCGTCCACATCTTTCCACTGGTCCGTGTTCCAGAACTCCGGGAGCCGGTTCTCATGGGTGACCCACTCGATCTCCGACGGGAAGTGGCCCGGGGCCAGGGTCCCGAGCCGCTCGACGTGGTCCTTTAACTGGAAGAGGAGCTTCTCGTCTTCCTGGGTCCTCAGGACGGGGTTCATCTCGTGGAGCCTCAGGAGGGAAAGTTCCCGGGAGAGCCGGCGGGTGCCGACGTAGACGCATTTCTCCTCGGGCCTCAGCGCACACAGCAGCGGGTAGGCGCCGACGACGACCTCCCGACGGAATCCGTGGGGGTGCGTCGCCTCGGCGAAGTCGATGAGCTCGAGGATCTTCTCCTGGAGCTTCCCCCCGGGGAAGATCAGCTCGGAAAACTCTTTGTAGTAAGAAACTTGCCACTGCTCAAGGGCGCGGCCTCTGACGATGACTGGGATCCCCGATTCGCTCACTGTATGCCTCCGAATTTGTCTTACAGTTTTACCCCCAAAAAGCCTTCCAGCATAGTATCTCGCGTAGATATTTGACGCCCATCATGAGAGGTCATAAAATGAAGCATGCCCCAACTTTTATTATTCATGGCATTTCTGCTTTCAAACACCGCTGCGGTGTTTGCCCAGCACACCTACACCCTGGGGGACCTGGAGGTCCTGGCCACCGAAGGCAGTTCCCAGGAATTCTTCAAGCACGCCCTGGACGTCAGACCCAGTGAGCGCCAGGAGCGGTGGAAGGCGATGGTGGTGAAGATGGGAGACGTCTACAGCAAGAGTCTTCTCGGGAAGGCGGTCGT
>SXUH01000400.1 GCA_005791855.1 Bdellovibrionales bacterium | reverse complement strand
TGGACATGGCCTTCCTGTTCTTCGAACCGGGGGCCGCGAAGAAGATCAGGACCCAGGACGTGGTGGAGCTCTGGAACCACGACAACCGGGTGATCACCGACATCGCCCTCCAGAACAAGACCATCCCTTACCAACTCATGTGCGGGATCTCGTCGCGGATCCCGAGGATATACAGATAGATGAAACAACTCGTGGAAGCTAGGATAACCCATCTCGGCGAATCGGTGCTCGGGCTCCTGCACGGCCTGGGGGAGTTCACCAACTTCGTCTTCAAGACCCTCTACTGGACCGTCAAGCCGCCGTACCGGGTGAAGCTCCTCTTCGAGCAGATCCACTTCATCGGCAACAAGTCGGTGTTCATCATCTTCCTCACCTCGAGCTTCACCGGCGCGGTCTTCGCGTTCCAGATCTACCTCGGCTTCAAGGCCATCAACGCGGACTCCTTCATCGGGCCCATCGTGACCATCGCCCTGGCCAAGGAGCTCGCACCGGTCCTCTCCGGACTCGTGGTGGCGGGCCGCTGTGGCGCCGCCATGGCGGCCCAGATCGGAACCATGAAGGTCACCGAGCAGGTCGACGCCCTCGAGGTCATGGGGATCAACGCCTTCCAGTACCTGGCCGTGCCGCGGATCCTGGGGGCGACCATCGCCATGCCGATGCTCTCCGCGATCTTCCTCCTCATCGGCTACGCCGGCTCCTGGCTCATCGGGGTGAAGGTGATCCAGATCGACGAAACCCTCTACACGCAGAAGATCAGCGACTTCATGAACCTCGGGATGGTGGCGGAGGGGCTGATCAAGGCCGCGGTCTTCGGCTACCTCATCGGCATCATCGGGACCTACCACGGGTTCAAGGTCTCCGGCGGCGCCGAGGGCGTGGGGAAGGGGACGAACATGGCCGTGGTCTGGGGGATGATCACGGTGCTGGTGGTGGACTTCTTCCTCACGAGCTTCCTGTCGAAGGTCCTCTGATGAAGAACGTCATCGAATTCAAGAACCTCACGAAGACCTTCGGCGACTCCGTCATCCTGAACGACCTCACCTTCGGCATCCCGGAGGGGAAGATCACCACCATCCTCGGCTTCTCCGGGGCGGGGAAGACGACCCTCATGAAGCACATCCTGGGCCTGGTCCCGCCGTCCACGGGGGACGTCATCGTGATGGGGACGGCGATCAACAAGCTCGACGACCTGGAGCTGCGGGAGTTCCGCCGGCACTTCGGGATGGTCTTCCAGTACGCGGCCCTCTTCGACTTCCTCTCGTCCTTCGAGAACGTGGCCTTCCCCCTGCGGGAGTTCACCCGGATGAGCGAGGAGGAGATCCGGAAGAAGGTCCTCTCGCTGCTCGAGTCGGTGGGGATCTCCCGGGAGGCGACCTACCGGCTCCCGTCGGAGCTCTCCGGGGGGATGAGGAAAAGAGTCGGCCTTGCCCGGGGCCTGGCCCTGGATCCGGAGATCATGCTCTACGACGAACCGACCTCCGGGCTGGATCCGATCACCACCCACGTGGTCTACGACCTCATGAAGGAGACCCACGAGCGCAACGCCGCCCGGAACTTCACCTCGATCATCATCTCCCACGACATCCACGCCACCCTCAAGTACTCCGACCACATCGTCTTCATGGAGAAGGGGCGAGTAGTGGAGCATTCCGATGTGGAAACCTTCAAGAAATCGGAAAATACTGTCATACGAAGATTCCTTGAGTTATGACCGGATTCTACTATCATTAGAGTCAATAGCTACAACTAAGTAATTATTGAATTTTGATGGAGTAAAATTCTTGAACCCACTTAAAGTAGGATTGCTGACACTCGCTGCGATGGCAAGTGTGGTGGTGATGTCGCTCAAGATCACGCAGAACCAGTCTGGGTTCGGCGCGCACGTTCCATACAAAACAATTCTGAAAGACGCCTCCGGGATCTTCGAGAAGACGCCCATCAAGGTCGCGGGGATCAACGCCGGGAAGATCAAGAAGATCGAGCTCCAGGGCTCGGAGGCGCTCATCACCTTCGAGATCCTCGAGGACGTGAAGGTCACGCCGAGCGCGATGCTGAAGATCAAGAGCGTGGGCCTCCTCGGCGACAAGTACATCGACATGGACCTCGGCGACGGCAAGGGCCACCGCCTCGAGGCCGGCTCGGTGATCAAGACCGAGGGCGGAGAGGGCTTCGAGGCCCTCGCGAAGGACGCGAGCGACGTCCTGAAGGAAGCCAAGGAGATCGCGAAGTCCATCAAGGAATCCCTGCGGGACGCGCAGGGGGACAACGTCCTGAAGGAGATCATCGGGAACATCAACGACATGACCGCGAGCCTCAAGCGCATCACCACGACCAACGAGAACAAGGTCAACGAGATCATCCAGAACGTGAAGGACCTCTCCGAGCAGCTGGCCTACGAGACGGACCGCTACCAGAAGGACTCCCTCATGGCCGACCTCTCGAAGGTCGGGCCCATCATGGACAAGGCCGACTCGGCCGTGGGTGACCTGAAGATCATCATGGCGGACCTCAAGGACGGGAAGGGGACGGTCGGGAAGCTCCTCCGCGACGACGCGGTGGTGGACCAGGTCTCGCAGACCCTCTCGAGCGTGAACCGGCTCGTGAACCGGATCAACAACATCGAAGCGGACATCGGCCTATCCACCGGCGCGAACACCATGACCGGATCGGACACGCGCTTCGACCTCGACATCTACCCGGCGCCGGAGCGCTTCTTCCGCCTCGGGATCGTCACCAACGACTTCGGCCCGCAGACGGAGACGGAGACGGACACGTACGTGAGCCAGGACGGCGGGCCGGAGACGAAGACGAGTGTCCGGAAGGTCAACAAGTCCGACTTCAAGTTCAACTTCCAGATCG
>SXUH01000399.1 GCA_005791855.1 Bdellovibrionales bacterium | reverse complement strand
TTCAGGATGAGGAAGAGGCCCGCGAAGAGCAGGACGATGCCGACGATCCTCGTGAGGGCGATCGGACTCGCCGGGATCCCGAACCAGCCGTAGTGGTCAACCAGCACGGACATGAGGAGCTGGCCCGTGACGAAGGAGGCGATCATCCCCGTGGCGCCGAGCCGGGGGATGAGGAAGATTGACGAGCCGACGAAGAGCGCCCCGAGGATGCCCCCGAGGAAGAGCACCGGGTTCGCCTCCGGGAGCCGCCTGAGTTCGCTGACCCGCAGGCCGTGGACGAGGACGATCACCGCCAGGGCGACGGTTCCGGTGGTGAACGAGATGAGCGCACCCAGGAACGGGTGCTTGATGAACCTCGTGAGCTCGGCGTTGAGCGCGGCCTGGATGGGCATGAGGCACCCGATGAGAACCGCCAGAATCGTAAGACTAAAGATCATGATCGACCTCGGAGGAAGATTATGCTTCAATTATAGGCATACCTGCGTCCGGAAGGGAACTCCATGACTCTCACCCAGCTCAACTACATCGTCGCCGTGGACCGCTGCCGCAACTTCGCCCAGGCGGCCCGGGAGTGCTTCGTCACCCAGCCGACCCTGAGCATGCAGATCCAGAAACTCGAGGACTACCTGCAGATCATCATCTTCGACCGGGCCAAGACCCCCGTGGCCCCCACGCCCATGGGGAAGAAGGTTCTGGAGTACGCGAAGAAAGTCCTGCACGGCGCCCAGGAGCTCGAGGAACTCTCGAAGTCCCTCCGAGGAGAAGTGGCCGGCGAGTACCACCTCTCCATCATCCCGACCCTCGCCCCCTACGTGCTCCCGCTGTTCGTGCAGAAATTCTCCGAGGAGTTCCCGAAGGTGGAGCTCCGGATCTACGAGCACCAGACCCAGGAGATCGTGCGGTACCTGAAAGACGGGAAGGTGGATGGCGCCATCCTCGCCACCCCGCTCGAAGAAAAGGACCTCACCGAAGAGCACCTCTTCAACGAACCCTTCGAGGTCTTCCTCTCTCCCGGCCACGACCTCCTGAAGAAGAAGGCCATCGATGAAAAGGACCTCGACGTCCGCGAGGCCTGGCTCCTGAAGGAAGGCCACTGCATGCGCTCCCAGGCCCTGCAGCTGTGCCAGGTGAAGAAGGACGCCAGGGAGCGGCAGCTCTTCTTCGAAGCCGGGAGCATCGAGACGCTGGTGAACATGGTGAAGTCGACGAAAGGGTTCACCGTCCTCCCGCACCTCGCGGGGCTGAACCTGAGCGACCAGGATCGGAAGCTCCTGCGAGGGTTCAAGGGGCACGCGCCGGTGAGGAGCATAGACTTCGTCACGGGCCCCCTGTCCATGAAGAAGTCCATCGACCGGGCCCTGGTGAAGACCGTCACCCGGAACCTCCCGAAGAACCTCAAGCGCTCGGACGCGAAGGCGGAGATCGTCCCTATTCAGTGACCGGGACGGCCCTCTGACCTTTCCGGAGGAAGAAGTAGGACTCCACCGTGTACCACACGAGCGCGGTCCAGATGAGGAAGAAGGCGTGGAGCCGCTCCGGGGAAAGAGGTTCGTGGAGCACCAGGAGGCCGCAGACGAACTTGAAGCTCGGCGAGAGGTACTGGATGAACCCCAGTGTCTGGAGCCGCAGGCGCTTGGCGCTGTAGGCGAAGAGCACCAGGGGCAGGCAGGTCACAAGGCCCGAGAGCGCGAGGACGAAGAGCTTCCAGCCCGGGACGGTGTGGTAGACGGAAAGGGGCGTGGTTCCCTGGAAGGTCCAGTACCCAAGCACGGGGAGGATGATGAAGCAGGTCTCGAAGGCCAGGCCCTCGAGCGATCCCACGCTGGTCACCTTCCGGATGAGGCCATAGAGCGCGAAGGTCCCGGAGAGGACGAGGGCCAGCCAGGGAAAGTGGGAGAGGTCCGACTGGGCCACCATCCAGCTGATGGCGATCACCGCGAGGAGGATCGCGGGCCACTGGGAGCCGCGGATCTTCTCCTTCAGTATGAGCCACCCCATGAAGACGTTGATGAGCGGGTTGAGGAAGTAGCCCATGCTCGCCTCGAGGACCTGGTGGGTGCTCACGGCGTAGATGTAGAGGAGCCAGTTACTGGAGATGAGGACCGCGGAGACCATGAGCATCTTCCGCCGGCGCGGGTCGGCCCAGATCTCCCGGAGGGTGCCGAGGCGCTTCTTGTAGGCGAGGAGGAGGACGAGGGTGACGAAGGACCACAGGAGGCGGTGGCCGAAGAGTTCCCAGGCCGTGACCTCGGAGAAGATCTTCCAGTAGAGCGGGAAGAGGCCCCAGAGAGTGAAGGCGAGGATGGCGGAGACGTGTGCGGCGGAGAGGTTCATTCGTTACCGGAGGTTGAACTTTGTTTTTATCCGGAAGGCGATGTAGATCGCCACCAGGGAGGTCAGGATGCAGATCCCGCCGACGACGTCGAAGCCCGTGAGGGAGCCGGCCGCCGTCGAGCCGATGATCAGCCCCGCGACCTGCGACGCCGCTCCGGAGGAGAACTGCCGGGCGGCGTTCTCCAGACTCATGAACGTTCCCCGCTCCTGGGGCTTCACCACCGCGGACACCAGGGTCATGGCGGGGATGAACCTCCCGGAGCCGATCATGGTGAAGAGCGACGAGGCGAGGAGGGCGAGCCACAGCTGCACGGGCGGCAGGTTGGTGATGGCGAAGATCGGGAAGATCGAGAGGAAGGCGACCCACTTGAAGACCCGGAAGCTTCCGATCCGGTCGCAGAGCTTGCCGATCAGCCGGGCCGACATGATGGTCCCGAGGCCCCCGATGAGGTAGATGAGCGGCAGGTCGGATTCGACAACCCCGACGTTCCTCACCATGTAGGTCGCGAGGAAGGGGATGATCATGAAGATCCCGAAGCCGAGGAGGCTCGTGAGGGAGAAGCTCTGGAGGTAGTCCCACTGGCCGAGGATCGACGTGAAGTTCGAGAGGTTCTCCCGGAAGCTCTTCGGCACGGCACGGGCCTTCACCGACGGGAGCCGAAGGAAGGCGAGGACCCAGAACACCAGGCCCACCAGGCAGATGAAGTAGAAGGCCGAGTGCCAGCCCAGGCGGTTGGCGATGAAGAGCCCCGTCGGGATCCCGAGGATGCTCGAGATGGAGAACGCGGACATGACGGCACCCATGGCGTTCCCGCGCCGCTGGAACGGGATGAGGTCGGAGACCATGGAGAGGACGTTGGCGTTCAGCATTCCCCCGAAGGCCCCGGCGATGATCCGCGCGAGGAGGAGGGTGGAGAAGGTCGGGGCGATGGCGCAGAGGAAGGTGGCGATGATGAAGCCGCTGAAGTTGAACAGGAGGAACTTCTTCCGGTCGAAGTGGTCGGCGTAGAGGGCCCCGAGGAATCCGACGATCCCCGCGCTGAAGGTGTAGGCGGCGACGAGGGTGGAGAACTGCACGGGGGAGATGTCGAACTCCCGCATGAACACGGGCCCGAGCGGCATCATGATCACGAAGTCGAGGATGTGGACCACCTGGATCGCCGCCAGGATGACGACGTACCAGCGCTCTCTCCGGAGGACCTCTTTCTCTTCAGCGACGTCGCTCACTCTTCTTCCAATCCAACCACGTCCGTCAGGCTCGAGCTCGTGTCATCCAGCGTCTCGAGGGTCGACACCGTGTTCACGCAGTGGTCGATCATGGAAACGGCGGCCGGGTGGTGGTTCCCGGAGTTCTTGGTTCCGCCGAAGGGCAGCCGCGCGGACGCGCCGACGGTCGAGCGGTTCAGGTTGATGAGGCCCGCGTCGATGTCCCGCAGGCAGAGCTTGTAGACGCTCGGGTCCCGGGTGAAGACCGAAGCGGCCAGGCCGTACTGGGTGGAGTTGGCGATGCGGATCGCCTCTTCAATGTCCTCGTACGGGACGAAGTAGCAGTTTGGCCCGAAGATCTCCTCCTGGATGAACTTCCCGGTGAGGTCCGGGTTCTTGGTGTAGTGGATCGACGGAGAGACGTAGTGGCCCTCGAAGCCGACGTCGAGCTTCCGTGCTTCTACGATCTCCTCGGCGCCTTCGCGCTTCCCGGTTTCGCAGAAGTCGAAGTAGAGCTTCTCCGCGTGCTCGTCGATGAGCGGCCCCATGAACGGGTCGATCTTCGACTTCGTCGGATGGCCCACGCGGATCCGTTCGGTCACGGCCTTGAACTTCGAGATGAACTCCTGCTCGATCTTCCTGTGCACGAGGATCATGGAGGTGGAGGTGCAGCGCTGGCCCGAGGTCAGGAAGCAGGCGCGGAGGAGTTCCGGGAGCGCGTGTGAAACGTTCGTGTCGTGGTGGAGGATGGTGGAGTTCTTCCCGCCGAGCTCCAGGGCCACGAGCTTGCTCAGGTCCTTGTGCGTGTTCTCGAGGATCTTGAGGCCCACGCCCTTCGAGCCCGTGAAGAAGATCGCCTTGACTCTCTTGTCGGCGGTGAGCTTCGAAGCCGTGTGGCCCGTGCCGTTGATGAAGTTGACCACGCCCGCCGGGAAGCCGGCCGCGTGGAAGCATTCCATCATCAGCTGGGCGGAGTAGATGGTCTTCTCCGAAGGCTTGAAGATGACCGAGTTCCCCGCCAGGAGGGCGGAGAGGATCTGTCCGTTGGCCAGGTGGCAGGGGAAGTTGAAGGGGCCGATGACGAAGCAGGGGCCCAGCGGCTTGTAGATGATGTGCCCGTCGATCTTCGGCATCACGTCCTTGATGGTTTCCTGCCGGATCCGCTCCAGGGAATCGCCGATGGTCACGGAGACCTTCGCGTCGAGGGCCGCGGCCTCGGTCCGGGCTTCCCAGAGCGGCTTCCCGACCTCGAGGGCGAGGGCCACGGCGATCTCCTCCTTCCGGGCGCGGACCGCTTCCTGGTACTTCTTCAGGTACGTCACCCGCTCCTCGAAGGAGAGCTTCCTCCAGGCGTCGAAGCCCCGCTGGGCGGACTCGACGACCTTCTCGACGTGGTCGTAGAAGAAGCCGGCGTCCCAGAGAGTCTGGCTCAGTTCGCCGGGGCTCTTCTTGGTGAGTCTTTCCTGGGCCTTCGAGAGATCACTGAGACCACCGTCGTGGCTGAACCGGCCGTCGAAGTAGTCACCTTTAAGTGTCATTTGCATAT
>SXUH01000398.1 GCA_005791855.1 Bdellovibrionales bacterium | reverse complement strand
TCCGGGCCCGGAGCGAGGACGTGGTGGATGCCTGCCGCTGGTTCGGCTCCGATGACACCAGACAAGCTTGCTTCCGAGCTCGCAGCAGCGACATCGTCGAGGCCTGTAAGCAGTACGGTTCGGATGAGACGCGCCGGGCTTGCTTCCGCGCCCGGGACTAGTCCTACGGAGCTCTAGTGAAACGCAGGTGACTGTACGGTTTCCTGGGCCCGGTCCGCTGCGAGCAGCGGAAGGCGGACGAGGAAGGTGGCTCCCTCCCCGAGGGTCGAGGAGACGTCGAGGCTGCCCCCGTGGAGGTCGACGATGCATTTGGAGATGTAGAGGCCCAGGCCCGTCCCCTTGTGGGCCGTACTCTTCCCCTGCCAGTAGCGCTCGAAGAGGTGGGCCTGGTCTTCCCGGGAGATCCCGGGGCCCAGGTCTCGAACACCGATCACGACCTCTCCCTCTGTGCTTGCCAGCGTGACGGTCACCACCGACTCGGGCGGAGAGAACTTCACGGCGTTTCCGATCAGGTTGTTGAACACCTGGATGAGGCGGCTCGCGTCCGCTGCCACGAACGTCGGAGGCGGGTCACTCCGGAGGATCAGCCGGAGGTTCTTCTGGAGCGCCGCGGGCGTACTCTCTTCCACGGAGACGGCGAGGATCTCCGAGACGTCGAGCCGCTTTCGATCGACCGCGAAGCTGCCGGCGTCGACCTTGATGGCGTCGAGGAGGTCCTCGATGAGGCGGTTCATCCGCTGGGCTGAGCCGCGGACGTTCGAGAGGAGCCGCGGGGTCGTCGGGGGAAGCGCGCAGGCGTTCACCGCCCGGAGGACGAGGTCAGTGTTCATGATGATGGACGCGAGGGGAGTCCGGAGGTCGTGCGAGACGACGCCGAGGACGTTCTCCCGGGCTTCCTTCTCCAGCGCGAGCTCTTCCTTCTGCCGGCGGATGGCGACGAAGTTCTCCTTCAGTGATTCGACGAGCGCGGAGACGATGTAGCCGATGGCCATGTAGACGAGGACCCGGGCGAAGCTCGAGACGGAGTCGAGGACCTCGTAGGAAGGTTCGGAGAAAAAATAGTCGATGCCGATGGAGGTGATGAGGGTGTCCACGAAGGCCGGGCCCCGGTCGCCGAAGATCGCGCTCAGGATCACCGAGAGGATCGCGAAGGACGTGAACGGAGCGCCGGGCTCGAGCTTCTGGAAGAGGATGACCATCCCCAGGGACAGGCAGGAGACGACCACCGCGAAGAGATACCGGAGGGCCGGGGAGCGAGTTCCGGTGAGGATCGGCTCCCACAGAGCATTAGGAGAAGGAGCGGTCGGGGATCGGTCGCGCATGTGACTTCCTAGTGAACAATGGCGACCCTACCATGTACAACTCCTCCCTTGCGGAGAACCCTTCCTGTTCGAGGTAAAGTTAAGCACGCGGCCGGCGCGGTGTCAATTAGCCTGCGAAGATGAATAAAAATTTATCCTCGCCTCACGCACTACCGCCGTCGCCGAAGTAGAATCAAAGGACACGAAGCATGGAGGTTGGTGTGGTATGGAAAAACGTTTTGCTCATGGCTCTTTCGATCGGACTCTTTCTCTCGGTGAATCCGGCGTTCTCGAAGAACAAGAAGGCGAAGAAGGCGAAGGCCTACCAAACTAGTTCGGTGGACAAAAAGGCGACGAAGGGTAAAGATAGGAAAAAGAAGAACTCGAAGAAAGCGACCGACGCAGACTACATTTAACCGCATCCCCTGCTCACTCCGCAGCCCGCAAGGGGACTTAGACACCGGCAGGCCAGGCGACTGGCCTGCTTCTTTTGCCTATGAACATTTTCCTCATCGAAGACGATCCGAAGGTCCAGAGCTTCATCCACGAGAACCTCTCGAGCGAGGGCTACGCCGTCACTGCCTTCGAGCGCATCCCGGCCTTCGACCAGGGCGGCGAGGAGCCGGCGCTGATCGTCCTCGACCGCCTCATCGGGAACCAGGACACGAAGGACCACCTCCTCGCCATCAAACGCCGGTTCCCGAAGACCCTGATCCTCATCCTCTCGGCCCTGAACTCCCCGCACGAGAAGGCCCAGGTCCTCGACCTGGGAGCGGACGACTACCTCGGCAAGCCCTTCTCGGTCATCGAGCTCTCGGCGCGGGTCCGGTCCCTCCTCCGGCGGGGGAACCGGACCCCGGACTACCGCCAGGTGGGAGACCTCATCTTCAACGTCCCGGAGCGGACCGTGACAAGCCACGGCCGGCGCGTGGATCTCACGAACAAAGAGTTCCAGGTCCTGAAGTGCCTTAGCACCCAGGCCGGAAAGGTCTTCACGAAGTTCCAGCTCCTCGACCTCGTGTGGGAGAGCAACCTCGAGCTCGAGTCCAACGTCCTCGAGGTGACGATCATGAACCTCCGCCGGAAGCTCGTCGAGGGTCGGTCCACCGTGGAGATCCAGAGCAAGCGCAACGTCGGGTACTGGCTTGAGGTTTAAGTACTTCCTCACGATCTTCCTGGCTCTCTCCGTGACCGCGGCGGCGGTGAGCGCGATCCACTTCTACTTCTTCCGCGGCGAGCGGCTCCGCCTGATCGAGCTCAACCTCCAGCAGAACGCCAGCCTCCTCCGAAACACGGACCTCGAGCTCAGCAAGGTCGAGTTCACGAGCCGCGGGAACGAGCTGGTGGAGAAGGTCATCGGCGACGACCGCATCAACATGATCGTCGGGATCTACACCGAAGCGGGCCAGCTCCTCTACGAGAATGACAACGCCCGGGTCTTCGGCATGCCGGAGACCATCGACGGCCCCTTCCAGGAATGGGAGGACGTGGAGACGCCGGACTACTACGTGAAGTACCTGACGCTCCGGGACCGGGACCAGGACCGGATCATCCGAGTGGGCATGATCCTGAACCAGAGCCTCCTGCGCTGGCGGGACCTCAACCAGCGGATCTTCGTGTTCGTCGGCCTCGTCCTCCTCATCGTCTCCCTCATCTCCTTCCTCCTCACCGAGGCCCTCTTCCGGCCCGTGGGCCTCATCTCGAAGGACGTCAAGCTCATGGCGACGAAGATCGACGCGGGCGAGTTCCGGGAGCTGAAGTCCTGGTTCACTTCGATGCGGTCTCGGAAGCGGATGTACCGGGACGAGTTCTCGAACCTCCTCGGGTCCCTGGACCTCCTCGCCGAGAAGGTTTCGGAGAGCCAGCTCCAGACTCAGAAGTGGGCCGCGCTCATGGCCCATGAGCTCAAGACTCCGATGACCCGTTTGAAGAACTCCGTCGACGGGTACACCGCCCGCGGCGAGGAGAAGTCCCTCCGGGCTATCGAAGCCGAGCTCTCCATCCTCGACGCGATCGTCATGGACTTCCTCGCCTGGGCGTCCCTCGAGAACGACCAGTCCAAGCCCGAGCTCCACGCGATCTCCCTGGGGAAGCGGCTCCAGACGATCGTCAACGCCTACGCGCGGG
>SXUH01000397.1 GCA_005791855.1 Bdellovibrionales bacterium | reverse complement strand
CGGGCCTCGCCGAAGAGCTGCTTGTTGAGCTCGAGGGCCCGGACCTGGTCCTTCACGTTCACGTTGTACTGGATGAGGTAGCGGAGGATCGCCGACTTGAGCTCGTAGTCGGTGGTCAGGTCCTTGATGTTCGCGAGCAGCACCATGGCCGACTGGGTGATCCCGCGGTTCGGCTTGGTGAGGTTATCCTTGAGGAGGGCGTTCGCCTTGAGGAACTCGTTCAGGACGTGGTTCGAGTCCCGGCCGTACTTCTTCGAGTAGAGGGTCAGGGACTTGTTGAGCAGTCCCCACTTCTCCTCGCGGTAGAAGTTGATGGAGAGCTGCATGTGCGCTTCCTTCGGGTCGTCGAGGTTCACCCGGTCCTGGATCGGATAGAGCGCGTCGGGGACCTTGGAGGAGATGTTGATGTCCTTCTCGAGCTGGGGGATCATGGGGGCGTAGTCCCAGAAGAAGCTCGCCCCGTAGCGGAAGTCCCGGTACTCCGGGTTGGGCCGGGTCGGCGCGCTCTCCGCTCCGACCTCGAGGGTGGGCGCGGCCGAGGTCTTCCGTCCGGCCAGGAGGTCCGTGACGGCCGGAGCGGCCTTCACCGGAGGCTTCGCCGGCGCCTTCTGGGGTAACGGAAGCGGCTTCTGGAGGACGGCCGCGGTCTTCTCCGGGAGGAGGTCGGAGTTGATCCAGAAGTCGAGGATGTACTTCTTATCCGCGTCTCTATAGAAAGAGAAGAGTTCGACGGACGGGTCCCTGAGCTTGATGGCGATGGTCGCGGGCCTGGCCGGGAAGTTCTCCTTCGAGTAGCTGATCGAATCGATGTACTGGCTGTCGGCGGTGATGGAGCTCAGTTCCTTCGAGACCTTTTCGAAGAGCTCGAGGTTCACGGTTTCAACGTGAAGCGTTTCACTGCGCTTGATGATGTGGAACTGGTCCTTCGGGACGCTCAGGTTCCAGCGGAGGTGGGTCTTGAAGGTTTCCTGATTGATTAGGTCGGCGAAGGCTGGGAGCGCGGCGAGAACACTGGCCGCACAAAGAGTCATTAGAAAGGGTTTGGTGATTCTCATTTTAAGAAGACTTCCTGTCTTTCAAGGGCTCGGTCACTTCTTGTGACGCCTCCACCTACCAGCCATTGTAGCTTGGATTGGGAATTCGCAAAGACATATTTTACCCATAGGCAAAATAGTCCGTCGACGTTTTGACGGAAAGGCAGTAGGCAGAAGGAAAACAATGGCTTAATATAGACCGGTAATTACTTGTCTCCACCGGTTGGTCATATGCGCCTTCTCCTACTCGTCTTCCTTGCCGGCTGCTCGATCATGTTCGGAGGTCCCCGGGGCCCCGTGAGCGCCAAGGGCAACCACTACTCCATCCGCTTCCAGGCCCCCGACTGGGTCCAGAAGCAGGACGAGCGCTCCGACTACGTCCTCGAGAACCAGCGCGACGGGCGCATCCTCCTCTCCAACAGCTTCTGCGACGAGTTCCAGGAGAAGGGCCTCGCCGAGCTCGCCCGGAAGACCTTCAACTCCGTCGACGGCTTCCGGGTCGCGGAGGAGCGCTCCCTCACCTTCCACAACCGCGAGGCCTACCGCCTCGAGGGGGCCGGGAAGGTCGACGGCGTGGAGGTCCGGATGAAGATCCAGAACACGCGCCGGAACAACTGCTACTTCGACTTCGTCTCCATCACGCCGGCGAGCGTGGGGAAGAGCTCGGACCCGGAGTTCGAGCAGTTCCTCGGGTCGGTGGACTTCAAATGACCATCACCAAGTTCAAGGAAAACCTCGTCATCACCGGGGAGCTCACGCTGATGTTCCGGGACTTCCTCGTCGCCAGCGTGACCAAGCCCTTCTACTGGGGCCGGCTCTTCGAGCAGATCATCCACCTGGGCATCGGGTCCCTCTCCATCACCGTCGTCATCGGCTTCGTCACGGGCCTCCTCATGACCCTCCAGTTCGGCTATGGCCTCGCGACCTTCGGCGGGACGCTCTACGTCCCGGGGATCGTCTCCGTCTCCCTCCTGCGCGAGCTCGCCCCGATCTTCACCTCGCTCCTGATCGCTGGCCGGATCGGCTCCGGAATCTCCGCAGAGATCGGCGCCATGAACGTCACCCAGCAGGTCGACGCCATCCGGGCCCTGGGGACCTCTCCCATGCGCGTCCTCGTCGTCCCCCGCATGCTCGCCGCGATCATCTCCCTCCCCCTCCTCGCGACCCTCTCGGCGTTCATGGGGATCATCGGCGGGATCATCATCGCCTACCTCGAGTTCAACATGCCCATGGGGTTCTACGTGAACAAGGTCCTGGCCTTCCTCCACTTCTCCGACGTCTTCGGCAGCATGCTCAAGTGCTCCTTCTTCGCCGTGATCATCTCCCTCCTCGCCTGCTACAAGGGCTTCAAGACCACCGAGGGCACCAAGGGCGTGGGCGAGGCGACGACCTGGGTGGTGGTGCGGGCGTCGATCACCATCCTCATCTCCGACTTCTTCCTCAGTAAAATCCTCCTCCTCCTCTTCGCCTGACCATGGAAACGATCCTCGAAGTGAAGAACCTGGCCAAGAGTTTCGACGAGAAGGAAGTCCACCGGGACGTCTCCTTCTCCCTGGCCCGGGGCGAGACCCTCGGGCTCCTCGGGCACTCGGGGACGGGGAAGTCCGTGCTCCTGCGCTCCCTCATAGGCCTCGAGCACATCGACCGGGGCCAGATCATCTACCGGAACCGGCGCATCGATGACCTCACGGAGACGGAGCTCTTCCCGGTGCGCACGAAGATCTCCTACTCGTTCCAGAGCGGGGCGCTCTTCGACTCCGTCTCCGTCTTCGAGAACATCGCCTACCCGCTCTTCGAGCACACCAAACTCAGCGAGGCCGAGGTCGCCCGGAAGGTGCGGGAGCTCCTCCGGATCGTGAACCTCGAGGACGCGGAGGACCTCATGCCCTCGGACCTCTCCGGCGGGATGCAGAAGCGCGTGGGCCTGGCGCGGTCCATGGCCCTGGACCCCGACATCCTCCTCTACGACGAACCCACCGCGGGCCTGGATCCCATGAACATCGAGAAGGTCGTCGACCTCATCAACCGCTGCCGCGAGCGGGGCTTCTCCGGGATCCTCGTGACCCACGACATCCCCGTGGCCCGGAGGGTCTGCGACCGCCTCGTGATCATCAACGAGGGCCAGGTCCACTTCGACGGGAGCGTGGCGGAGTTTAACTCCAGCGATGATGACTTTGTGAAAACATTTCTGTTAAATGAAAGGGCCGTATGAGCACGAGAAAGAAAGACATTCGAAACCTCATGAAGGTCGGGGCGTTCCTGGCGGGCCTCTTCGCCGTCCTCATGGTCTTCGTGGTGAGCATCGGGAAGGAGAACTCCCTCTTCGCCTCCCGGGTGGAGATCCGGGCCCGGGTCCCGGACGTCGGGAACCTCCGCGCGGGCGCGTCCGTCGAGCTCAAGGGGATCCGCATCGGCACCGTCTCCGGCATCTCCATCCTCTCCGACGAAGAGGTCGAGATCACCATGAGCGTCCTCGAGGAACAGCTCCGCTGGCTCAAGCAGGACTCCCTCGTGTCGGTCTCCACCGCCGGGCTGGTGGGAGACAAGTTCCTCGAGGTCTTCAGCGGCTCCAAGGACGCGCCCCCCTTCGACCCGAAGACGGACTACCTGCGCTCCGAGGCCGGGACGAGCATGAAGGCGATCATGAACAAGGGCGAGTCCATCGCCGCCATCACCGAGCGGATCCTCACCAAGATCGACACCATCCTCCACAACCTGGACGACGGGAAGAAGCTCGTCGAGTCCATGAACTCCATCCAGAAGACGAGCCACAACCTCGAGAAGATCACCGCCGAGCTCCGGGAGGCCCAGCTGGGGCAGATGGCGAAGAACGTGAACTCCGTCTCCGGCAACCTGAACCGGATCCTCACGCGGGTGGAGAAGGGGCCCGGCTCGATGAACTCCATCATCTACGACGACGGCCTCCACGACGACCTCCGCGCCCTCCTCGGCGGAGCGGAGAGGAACAAGGTGATCAAGTACTTCATCCGCGAGTCCATCAAGAACTCGGAGAAGAAGACCACCCGGTAGGCCGCCGCTTGACCTGGGTGCCGACGGGCCTATAATAGGAGTGTAAGCAAAAGGAAAGAGCTTGAGACACCTCCGCCTCTTCGTCGCCCTCCTCCTCGTCTCCTACCAGACCGAGGACCTCAGTGCCCAGTTCGGCGAGTGCCTCCCGCAGACCCCCTGTGATACGGTGACGACCTGGGGGGACGGCATCACGCCCATGTACACCTGCACCTGGTACGATCCCCAGTTCGGCTGCGGCGGCGGCTGCGTGACCGGCTCGTGTGTCATGAACCCGGACCCGCAGGCGCCGTTCTAGGGATCACGCGAGAATGGAACAGGAAGGCTCAGCCCAGGAAGCGCAGGCTGAGAAGCAGGATCGTAAGCATGATGAAACTAACCCAGAGAACAGAGTACATAGCAGTCTCTCCAATCGTTGCCGAAGAAACTAATGGAGTTCAAGAGCTACGTCAAAGGTGCTTTTTGGCACTCTGAAAGGGGCACGTCCCAAGTAAGATCAGGAAGCGAATCCCGCTAGCTGACCCTCGAGCCTTACACTGTGACCGAAACCAAAATGACACCAGTCTAGAGCTCGAGGTTCTTCTTCTTCATCTTCTCGATGAGGGTGGTGCGGTTGAGGGCCAGGAGCTTCGAGGCTTGGTTCTTGTTCCCCTTGGTCCGGTTCATCGCCTGCATGATGAGCGAGTCCTCGATGTCCGAGAGGATCTGCTTCAGGTCCACGCCCGCGGTGGGGAGCTCGAAGATGGTCTTGTACTGTTGCCCGGCGAGCGGGTTCGAGCGGAAGATCTTGGCCGGAAGGTCCTCGGGGAGGATCTCGTTTCCGCCCCTTAGGATCACCAGGCGCTCGATGACGTTCTCGAGCTCCCGGACGTTCCCGGGCCAGTCGTAGCCCATGAGGAGGTCCAGGGTCAGGGAGGCGAAGCTGATCTCGTTGGATCGGTCGGCAGAGACGAACCGGTCGAGGAAGTAGGAGATCAGGAGGGGGATGTCCTCGCGCCGTTCCTTGAGGGCCGGGATCTTGATCGGGACGACGTTGAGCTTGTAGAAGAGGTCTTCTCGGAACTTCCCTTCCAGCACGGCCTTCTCCAGGTCCTTCTGGGAAGCCGCGATCACCCGCACGTCGATGGGCTGGGCCGCGCTCGCCCCCAGGGGCTCGAGCATCTTCTCCTCGATCACCCGCAGGAGCTTGAGCTGCAGGTGCATCGGTACTTCGCTGATCTCGTCGAGGTAGATCGTCCCGCCGCTGGCGAGCTCGAGCCTCCCCTTCCGGTCCGAGATCGCTCCGGTGAACGAACCTTTAACGTGGCCAAAGAGCTCCGACTCCAGAAGGTCCGCCGGGATGGCCCCGCAGTTCACGGTGATCCGGTTCTTCTGGGCCCGGCCCGAGAGCCTGTGGATGGCCTCCGCCACGAGTTCCTTGCCGGTCCCCGCGGGCCCCATGATGAGGATGGTGGAATCGGTCCGGGCGACCTTGTCGATCCGCTCGAAGACCTCCCGCATCTGCCGGGAGCGGCCGATCATGTTCTGGAAGACGTCTTCCACCGTCGGCCGGTCGAGCTTGAGCTTCGAGTTCAGCCGCTGGCGGTTCGCCTCGGAGAAGACGCCTTCGCCGTCGGAGATCAGGTCCCGCGGGAAGACGGCGGAGAGCTTGGTCTGGAGGGCCTGGATGACGAGCTTCTTCAGGTTCTCGAGCTCGAACGGCTTGGTGAGGTAGTGGAACACGCCCTTCTTGGTGGCCGCGATGGCGGTCTCGATGCTCGCGAAGCCGGTCATGACGATGGACACGAACTCGTAGCCCTTGTCTTTTAGAATGTCGATGAGGAGGAGGCCGTCGGAGCCCTGCTCGAGGCTGATGTCGGTGATGAGGCAGAAGGGGGTGTCGTCGTCCTCCCCCGGGCCCGTGAACTCCCGTAGGCAGTCCTCGGAGCTCGTGAAGAGGGTCACCTTGAGCTTCAGCGAGAACTCCAGGTACTTCTTGATGCTCATCCCGAGGAGCTTGTCGTCTTCCACGATCACGATGGGCGGGAAGTTCGCAGCATGTGCTCCATCGAAAGTTTGATGAAGAAAGTTCATGTCGTCCATGTGTCCTCCGAAAAGGATAAATTTACTAGGGAGCTATTCTGGTGTCAATTTTTAGACTCTGTCAAAATGTTGTTTACTAGTTTCGCGGAAAGTTAGTTTTGATGTATTTCACCGCTTTATCCGGCCCACCAACCCAGACGTAGAATGTCGTGGCACCCAAGCCGAGGAGGAGGAACATGAGACAAAAGAGCGCGCTCTTGCGCTTCTTTTTGAGCCAGAACATGTAGGCGAACTCTCCCCCCAGGATGATGAAGGGGATGCCCCAGAAAGGAATGTGTCGAGCGAGAAAGAAAACCTCAAGCATGCATACATCCTCTCTTAACTGCGCACAAAATAAAAGGGCCCTCTGCGGGG
>SXUH01000396.1 GCA_005791855.1 Bdellovibrionales bacterium | reverse complement strand
GATCCTCGGCATGCACAACATCGTCGAGAGGCCCGTGGCCCTGAACGGCCAGGTGGTGATCCGGCCGATCATGTACCTCGCCCTCTCCTACGATCACCGGATCGTGGACGGACGGGAGTCGGTGTCCTTCCTCAAGACCGTGAAGGAAATGCTGGAAGACCCGACCCGTCTCTTACTGGACGTCTAGAAGGAAATCTCTATGGAGCAGTTTGATCTCATCGTCATCGGTTCGGGCCCCGGCGGCTACATCGCCGCCATCCGGGCGGCCCAGCTGAAGCTGAAAGTCGCCATCGTCGAACGGTACAACACCCTCGGCGGCACCTGCCTGAACGTGGGGTGCATCCCCTCCAAGGCCTGGCTCGATTCCTCCGAGCGCTACCACGAAACGGTCCACTCCCACGCCCTCCACGGCATCGAAGTGGGAGAGGTCCGGCTCA
This sequence comes from Bdellovibrionales bacterium, assembly GCA_005791855.1. Lineage (GTDB taxonomy): Bacteria > Bdellovibrionota > Bacteriovoracia > Bacteriovoracales > Bacteriovoracaceae > Peredibacter. The sequence goes on along the minus strand of SXUH01000396.1, from coordinate 3,987 downwards.
ACGTGAAGAAAATGAGCGAGCGCGTGGCCAAGGTGGTCTCCGGGATCACCGGCGGCGTGGCCTTCCTCATGAAGAAGAATAAGATCACCGTCTTCACGGGCCACGGGACCTTCAAGGACAAGAACACCGTCATGATCACCGGCGACAAGGGTGTGACCGAGATCGGGGGGAAGCACATCATCATCGCCACCGGCTCCAAGCCTTCCACCCTTCCGGGGATCACCCTGGATAAGGAGCGGATCATCTCCTCGACGGAGGCCCTCAAGCTCGAGATCGCGCCGAAGCACCTCATCGTTATCGGCGGCGGCGTCATCGGCCTGGAGCTCGGGTCGGTCTACCGGCGGCTCGGCTCGCAGGTTTCGGTCATCGAGTTCGCCGACCACTGTGTGGCGAGCATGGACCAGGACCTCGGGAAGGAACTCCAGAAGGTCCTCTCCAAAGACGGCGTCACCTTCCACATGGGCCACGGGGTGACCTCCGTGCTCCGGAAGGGCGACGAGGTGTTCGTGAAGGCCAAGGGCAAGGAGACGGGCCAGGAGCTCGAGCTCGTGGGCGACTACTGCCTCGTGGCCGTGGGCCGGAAGGCCTACACCGATCGGCTCGGGCTCGAAAACATCGGCCTTGGGACCGACGAGCGGGGCCGGGTGATCGTGGACGACCACCTCCGGACCTCCATCCCGCACATCTACGCCATCGGCGACGTCATCAAGGGCGCCATGCTCGCCCACAAGGCCGAGGAGGAAGGCGTCTTCGTCGCCGAGTCCATCGCGGGCCAGAAGCCGCACATCAACTACAACCTCATCCCCGGGGTCGTCTACACCTGGCCGGAGGTGGCCGCCGTCGGCTTCACCGAGCAGGAAGTGAAGGCGAAGGGCCTGGACTACAAGGTCGGGAAGTTCCCGTTCCTCGCCCTCGGGAGGGCCGTGGCCTCGAACGAGAAGACCGGCTTCATCAAGGTCATCGCCGACCGGAAGACCGACGAGATCCTCGGCGTGCACATGATCGGCCCGCGGGTCTCGGACATGATCGCCGAAGCCGTCGTCGCCATGGAGTACCGCGCCTCGGCGGAGGACATCGGCCGGATCTCCCACGCGCACCCGACCTACTCCGAGGGCTTCAAGGAAGCCTGCCTCGCGGCCACGGAGAACCGCGCCCTGAACGCCTAGAAATCTTGGCTCGGGGTCCGGAGGTTTCCCCACCGGGGGAGAGGGGGTAAGTTCTTAGAAAATTTGACCCCGAAAACTCCCGCGGAACTTTCGCAAAGACCCCGGCCCCGGAGCGGCTAGAATCTAGCAAAGTCTTGGAGTAAGGGGGGGTAGTCTCATGTTCCATCTTCGCTACACGTTGGTCGCAGTTTCGATTCTCTGTTATCTCATGCTCTACGGTCCCTTCGCGAGCACCGAACCGACGGTGAAGGTCGACCGGTCTCTCCTCGTCTACCACGGAAGATCCCATTAGAACTCTTTTTAAAACCTCATCTTCGTCGTTGCCGTCGTCGTTCCTCCCTGCGACGTGCCTTGAGCACGTCTCAGTCGTCACTCCTAGTCGCCTAGAACCTGAGATTTTTAAAAGAGTTCTGGTTACTTGTAGTCGACGACCTCGACGTCCTTGACCTGGAGGTTGGCGAAGAAGGTCTTGATCTCCGAGACGCTCGCGGTGGAACTGAGGTTCACCGGGTTGTTGGAGAGCTTCAGGTGGCCCTCCTCGTAGGTGGTGAAGTTAGGCCCCGGGGAGGGCATGGTGAGGTTCAGGGAATCGGTCTTCATCCCGTTCCGCACGTCGTGGTCGATGGAGAGGAGGGAGCGCTTGTCCGCGACGTTCTTCCAGTCACCGTTGATGGTCGCGTAGGTGAAGATCCGGCCCGGCTGGATCGGCGGGTCCTCCTTCTTCGTTTCCCAGGACGCCCCCGGGACCACCGTCACCACCGTCGTGTACGGGGTGTTCCCGAGGTTCTTGATGGGGATCAGCCAGACGACGACCAGGCCCTCGTTGCCCTGCTCCTGCCGCCGGAGGATGAGCTTGCCGGAGGGAGTGAGTTCGGCCGAGAGCCGGGGCAGGAAGTACGCGCCGTACTTCATGCTCGACTGAGGGGCGATCCGCTGGACGCCGTCGTAGAACTCTCCAACGAAGTGCCAGATGCCGTCGTCTCTGCGGAGGATGAAGGGACCCCCGGTGGGGAGGGGGAGCTTGGGGTCGAGGCCCCGGACGCTGATCTGCTTTTCGTCGTAGTTGCCCTTGATCCACTTGAAGACGTCGAACTTCGCCGGCGCCCCGGAGAACCGGTCCACGTCGCTCTGCTTGGCGAACCGCCCGTGGACGATGATGGGAGCGTCGTCGTAGCTATCGAGGAAGCTCTCCTTGAGGACCTTCAGGTCCCGGAGGTCGATGACGAAGACCTTGTACTCGGTGGTGGTGAGCTGCAGCTGGAGGAGGTCGAAGTCGATCTTCTCCGCGATCTGCCAGTTGGTGTGGGAGACGGAGCTCGGCAGGCCCTGGAAGTCCTTGACCAGGTCCTTCAGGAGGAGTTTCTTCACGAGCTTGCCTTCCCGGTACACAACCAGCGCGTCGGCGTCGGGCTTCACGTTGCTCGAGAGGAAGTGGTCCTTGAGCTTCCACACCACGACCTCCCCGTCCTCGGAGAGGTAGAAGTCCCCGTTCTGCAGGTGGAAGAGGTCCAGCGGGATGGCGTACTTCTTTTTCTTCTTCCGCGACTCGATGAGGACCTCGCTCGCGTCCACCATCCGCACCGTGGCCGAGCCCTGGCCGTGGAAGCTCCGGAAGACCGAGCCGTTGTGGTTGACGTTGGCGACGGCGTCCGCGCGGGCGGAGGCGCAGAGGAGGTTCCCGCAGAGGAGGGTGAGGAAGAGGAGGAGGGTCCTGGTCATGGAGAAATCATCTCCCAGGTGGGAGGGCAAATCAAGCGGCTTTCTTCACCAGGTCCCGCCGGGCCTCGATCCACTCCTTGAGCACCGGCGCCTGGTCCGCGAAGAAGAACCGGCTCTTCCTCCCGTTGTGGCTGATGGTGAGGTTGGAGAAGGACCCCTCGGGGTCGGAGACCCGGATCTCGGAGATGTCGGAGAAGTAGACGACGCGGGAGACGAAGAGGAACTTGATCCGCAGGTGATCCTGGTGGAGCACCACCTGGTGCTTGAGGTCGTAGAAGATGAACGAGAAGATCATGAAGGCGAGGCAGCAGCCGGAGATGCTCATGAAGGTCGTCCCGAGGGGATTGTTCTTCACGCCCAGGATGGCCCAGCACTGGAAGGCGTAGCACATCACGATGAGCGGGATGACCCGGACCATGTGGTCGAGGTGTCGTTCGCGGGTGAGGTTCAGGCACGGTTCCTTCATGGCATCCGTATCGGACGCTCCGGAGGAAGAGATGAGTCTTTAGTAGGGGAGCGATTTACACGGAAAACGAGAGGCGGGAATTCTTCCGGGCGATGGCTTCCTGGATCAGCTCGGGGCTATCGATGTGGTGGAGGGTTACGCGGCGGCCGTCTCTGAGCTCCAGGGTCACGTGGGCGAAGTTGTGCCGGGTCTTCTTGACCTCTAGGCCCACCACGTTCTGGTAGAGGATCTCGTCGTGCATCTTCAACAGGTCGAAGCGGACCTCCAGGAAGTTCTCCCGGACGATGACCTTGTGGTTGTGGTCGTAGAACTGGAAACACAGGATGATGAGGAGCAGCCCCACGCCAAGGAAGATGGTGAGGTCTGACGCCAGTTCTCCGGAGATGAACTGCCGGTAGACGAGGCCCTGGATGACGTAGGCGAGGATTAAGAGGGGAGTCATTTTCGACATGTACTTCAGGTGATTTTCACGAGTCACGTTCATGGGTGTTTTGGCCTTCTTTTTATACTGTGCAATAATCATCGTTGAAGATTGAATTTGAAGCAAGAAGGAAAGAAATCCCATGGTCACTATTTAGGAGAAGAGATACAATGGTGCCAAATATTCAAGGAGTTTGCAGTGTCTGACAACAAAAG
>SXUH01000395.1 GCA_005791855.1 Bdellovibrionales bacterium | reverse complement strand
GCTCATGTTCGCGAGGAACTCGGACTTCGCCTTCGTCCCGGAGAGGGCCGCCTCCCGCGCCTCGATGAGGGTCTGCTCGAACTCGAGCTGCTTCCGGACGTCGTGGGCCACGCCGATGTAGCCGGCGACGGTCCCGTCCGGGTCCTTGAGGGCGGAGACGGAGAGCTTCACCGGGATGCGGGTTCCGTCCTTGTGCCGGTAGGTCCACTGGTCGGCTTCGATGATCCCCAGGTCGGCCCGCACTCGGAAGACGTCGAACCCGGGGGCCACGGGCCTTCCGAACCTCCGGGAGAGCTCCTCGGCCGAGCGCTGGACTTCTTCCGCCACGTGGAACTCGGCCGGAGTCTTGCCGAGCATCTCGGCCGCCGCGTACCCGAGGAGGTTCTCCGCGGCGGGGTTGAAGTGGGTGATGGAGCCGGCGCTGTCGGTGGCGATGAGGGCGACGGCCGTGGCCGAGAGGATCGCATTCTGCACCTGGGCGTTCCGGTTGAGCTCCCGCTGGACCGCTTCCCGCTGGGAGTTCTGCCGGTACGCCAGGACGATGAAACACAGGAGGATCGAGAGGGCCGCGAAGCTCCCTCCGAAGATGGTGTTGTGGGTGCGGGCCTTGCTCTCCCGCTCGTCGCGGAGCCGGACCTCGAGGAGCTTTCCTTCGATGTCCTTCATCAGGGCGATGTAGCCCTTGAGCTTATCGTTGAGCAGCTGGCCCTGGCCACCGACGACGATCCTCACCGCTTCCTTGAGGTTCCCCTTCCGCACGAGCGCGACGGTGTTGTCGTAGTAGGCCAGGAGCTGGTCGACGGCGCTGCGGATGATCCGGATGTGAGCGGTCTGCTTCTGATTATCCGCCACCGACGCTTCGATCCGAACCACGATGGGCAGGAGCTCGCGGGAAACCTTTTGGTAGGTCTCGAGCCGGTCCTCCTTCGCGGTGATGATGTACCCCTTCTGGGCGTTCCCGAGTTCGTAGATCGTCGAAGAGAGTTCCTCGAGGTTCGCCTGGATCTGGAGGGTGTGCTTCACCCAGGCGCTGCTGTCCTCCGCCTTCCGCAGGATGAGGTACCCGGCCACGGTCACGCCGATGAGGAAGAGGAAGCACAGGCCCGAGGCGATGGTGAACTTCTTGGACTGGAGGTTTCGCACCGGCCGCATCAGAGCTTACTCAGGATGAACCGCCGGAGGGCCGAGCTGGTGGCCTCCGACGCCGCTCTTGGTTCGAGGAAGAGGTAGCACTCCGCCTGGCCCTCTTCGTACCAGGTCTTCGTGACCAGGAGCTCGAGGTCCGGAGCTCCGAAGATCTCCTTCAGGAGAGGCGCGCAGACCGGGAGCCGGGTCCCCTTGCTGATGTAGTGGTCCGAGCTCATGGTGAAGCCGCTCTCGTCGACGCAGAGGAGCTTGAGCCCGAGCTCGACCTGCGCCTTGAGCGCGGGCCGCAGGCGCGTGTACGAGAGGTCCTTCTCCAGGCTCTGCTCGTTCCGGATCCAGCGGTTGATCTTGCTCGCGATGAGGTCGGCGTCGAAGGGCCTGGTGAAGAGATCCTGCACGCCGTTTTCGATGGCGTGCGCGAAGAGTTCGGGCTCGCCGTGGTCGAGGTAGGCGAAGACCACCGCCGGCGTCTCCTGGGTGGGGTGGACCTTCTCCAGGAAGTTGAAGCTCTCTTCCCGGTGATCGAGGTTGAGGTTCAGGAAGATGACCTGGGGCTTCAAGCCCTGGTAGTCGCGCTCGAGGCGCGTGGGATCCGACTGGGTGTAGACCGTAGCGAAGATGCCCTCGACGCAAGGGAGGAAGCGCTTGAGGCTCTCCGGGTCCTGGTCGATCACGAGGGCCACGAGCGCGTTCTTCACGAAGCTCCTCCTTTCTTCACGAACTGCCGGATCCGAGAGGCGACGGCTTCGTTCACGGCCATGAAGGTCACGTCGTTGGAGAACACCCCTCCGCGCAGGGAACTCTTGAGGAGGTTACTGGACTGGTGGATGAGGTCTCCGAGGCCAAGCTTCCGGAACTCCTCCGCGTCCACGGCGAGCTTCTTTCCCGGGGTGAGCTTGAACGGCCCCGCGAGCCGGTAGCCCGCTTCTCCGAGCTCGACGACCTCCGCCTCGAGCCGGACCGTGAGCACGGGCTCCGCGCCCTTGGCGGGGGTCCAGGTAGACATCTCTTTCTTGAAGAGGGCCTTCTTGATCTTCCCCACGAGGAGCGGTGCCTGGAGCGGCTTGATGGCGTAGTCGGAGATCCCGAGGGCGATGACCTTCTTCACGATGTTGAACTCGTTGACGGCGCTCAGGACCACGATCGGGATGTGCTGGTAGAGCTTCTCCTTCCGGACGCTCTTGATGAAGCTGTAGCCATTCTCCGGTTCCATGTTGAGATCGGAGATGATGAGGTGCGGGAGCTCTCGGGCGAGGAGCTCGCGGCCCTCGTCCGCGGAGGGGGCGGTGAGGACGGTGAAGCCCGCGGCTTCGAGGATCTTTTTAAGGAACTTCAGGATGTCCTCGTCGTCGTCGACCGCGAGGATGGTCTTCTGCTTTAGGGTCATGGGAATATTATCGAGGAGGTTTAAAATTTTGCAGCAATTTTTTTACCAGATCCTGAGTAGGGATTCCCTATAATTCAACCAAGATGGTTGGGGGATTAAACAACGATTGTTTCCGCAGGAGTACGGGAAAATCTTCTTAAGTTTCGTACCTCCCTACCCGACAAGAACGGTATGAGATCCCTCCCCGTCTACTTCTTCCTGAGCACTTGTGTTCTGCTGGTCTTCAGCCGGTCCGCCGCTCCGGTCGACTGCCACACGGAGATCCATAAGTTCGTGAAGGACCCGGTGACCCTGCTGATCGATGAACGGATCGAAGCGATCCGGCTTCTCATCAAGAAGGGCGCCTCGAAGCGGAAGGTGGATGCGGCGATCAGGAAACTCTACCGAGACGCGGGCGACGACTACGCCCTCGTAACCGACGCCATGACCGCCGAGCTCGTCAAGGGCTCCGAGACCCTGAAAAAACATCTAGCGGAAAATCCAGCTTCGATCGAGGCGCGGACCTACGACTACATCTACATCGGCGCCGGGATCCACACCGCCATCGTCAAGAGCGCGTTCCAGTCCCAGCTCGGCAAAGGGATCGCGGACGTGAAGGTGCTCACCGTCGAAGCCACGAAGGACATCTCGGTCTTCGGTCGATCGGGGAAGACGTTCCGCGGGAACACCCAGGAGCACGAGAAGATCTCGGTGAAAGATGAGGCCGGTCTCACGCGGGAACAGCTCATCGAAGCCTCGAAGAACTTCCAGCCGGGGGCGAGCATCCAGGTGGCCGACGTCGCGAAGGAAAAGGTCCCGGTGGCCGATCAGCTCCAGGCTCCGGCGGTGACTTCCCACTACAGGGACAAGAGCGACTTCCTCTTCGACTCGACGGCCGAGTCGATCCGGGAGATCGACTCCCCGACCGGGAAGCTCGTGGAGGTGAAGACCCGCGATGGCCTGACCCTCTACGCTCGGCATGGCGTGGTCCTGGGATCGGGCCTCGGGGAAGAGAAGCTGCCGACCCGGGACCCGGAGAGCGTGGCGTACATCAAGGGCCAGGAAGGATCGCCGAACCAGAAGGTGTTCTTCGTCGAAGACCTCCTCCACCAGATGAGGAAGGAAGCGCAGGCTTCCGAGGACATCCTGAAGAAGTTCAACGGAGGCCGGGTCATCATCGCCGGGGGTGGCCACGGAGGGGCCATCGGCATCGAAGCGATCGAAGGCCAAGCCCCATCCCCGATCTACAGGTTCAGCGACAAGAGCTCCACTCCTGCCTCCTACCTCTGGGTGAACCTCGAGGCGAACACCGGCGACGAGTTCAAGAAGATCATCGGCGGCGGAGACCGGTACTTCCCCATCGCACCCCTCATCGACTCGGGGAAGATCAAGACCAACCAGTACTACATCCACGAGATCCTCCCGAGCGCCGACGGCAAGCGGGTGCGGGTCTCGTTCACGGATAAGGTGACCAGGCAGCCCGTGCTCGATTCGCGGGGTCAGGTCCTCTATGAAGAAGGAGACTTCGTCATCTACGGAACCGGGTACTCGAGTCCCTTCGAGAAGTTGCTCCCGGCCTTCAGAGACGCCACGGGCAAGCTCGCGTTCGAGCCGGTGCTCGGGAAGATCAAGCCCAACGATAAGCGCCTCTTCACCCAGACGCCGGTGGCCGTCGCCACCAACCTCCTCGGGCCCGACGGGAAGCCGACGAAGGTCTTCGCCGTGGGCCCGGCGGCCGGGCAGATCGCCCATCCGAAGGACCCGGGCGGGACGACCTCCGTGACCATCAACGTCTTCGCCTCGAGATCCGAGGCACTCGGAAAGAAGATGGCGAGGGATCACCGGAAGAAGAAAAAGTAGCCCCGCGCCACCGGAGAGGCATGGGAAGGACTCCGTCCGAATGCAAACCGGTCACGCAGCCTTCTTCACCGCGTCCCTGGCCGCACCCGCGACGTAGTTACACGTCCGGCACCGGAGCTCGTAGAACCCGAGCTCGTTGGTCTCGAGGAAGAGCACGCCGTGGCCCAGGGGACAGAGGTCCGTGCGCGACGTCGCCTGCTTCCGGAGTTCGCTCCTCGGCTTCACGCTGAAGGTCTTGATCTTGTCGGCCTCGAAGCCCTTCAGGGGCTTCACCCCCACGTCCTCCAGCTCCACGTCGAGGGTCTGGGCGTCGAGCTTCGGCTTCATCTTGGTGAAGACCTCGTAGGAGGTGAGGATCTGGTTGGGCTGGGCCGCGGAGCAGAGGCGGCTGGCGAGGTTCATCACCCGCCCGATGGCCGTGTAGCTCTTCATCGTGTTGTCGTTCCCGTAGAACCCGACGCTCGCGTAGCCGCAGGCGATCCCGATCCGGAGCTGGAAGTCGTTGAGCCACAGGCCGTAGTACTCGTCCTGGCGGCCCGTGATGTTGGAGATGATCTCCGTCGCGGCGAGGAGGACCCGCTCGATGTAGTCACTGTGCTTCATGGGATCGTTGGAGAAGGCCAGGATCCCGTCGCCGAGGAACTTGTCGATGGTGATGTCGTACTTCAGGAGCACGGGCATGGTGTCTTCCATGAACATGCTGAGGACCTTGTGCAGGTCGTCCCGGTCGATCCGCACCAGCCGCTCCGTCGAGTTGACGATGTCGATGAAGACGGCGCAGATCTCGGAGCGGTGGACGGGCTTGTTGATGTCGAGCTCCCCGGACTTGATCGCGTGGAGGACCTGGGGGCTGAACTGCTTGGTCATGTGAGACATGTGGACGGCTTCCTGGGTCTGGATCTGGATGATCTCGCCGCGGGACCGGACCTCCTCCTCCAGCCGGAGCCGGCCCTCGAACTCCTTGTAGGAGATCCGCTCGTTGATGAACTTCACCACCGAAGCGATGACGAGGGTCCCGAGCATGAAGAACCCGTTGAGGGTGAAGGAGCGGAGATCCGAGACGCCGAGGACCAGGGGCCCCGCGACGAAGATCGGCAGGTAGGTCAGGGCCATGTTGATCGCGAAGAATTTCGGGGTCCAGGGGAAGAAGGCGCCGATGCCGATGGCGACGAGGTTCAGGCCCGCGTAGTACGGAGAGCCCAGGTCGCCCGTGAGGAGCACCATGACGGTGATGGGGACGGCGTTGGCGAGGGTCAGGAACGAACAGGCGATCTCCGTTCCCCGGAGGGTCCGGGCCCTGAAGGTGAAGTGCCTCCCGAGGTAGAGGGTCGGGATGATGGACAGGCGGATCAGGAGGAACTCCCACTTCAGGTGGGGGGCGTAGATCAGGTCCGCGATCCAGAAGATGAAGTACAGGGGCAGGGAATAGAACTTGCAGCCGATGTCGGCGATGAACTTGATCCGGTTCATCCGCTCCTGGGCCAGCCTGCTCTTCCGTCCCGCGGTCCCCACGTGGCCTACTTCTTGGCGAGGTTACAGAAGAGGTTCACCCCGCAGTCCTCTTTCTCGATGGAGAGCGCGGCGCCCGGGATGCCGAAGATCCGTCGCAGGTCCTCGCCGGTTCGGTAGATGAGGTTCCAGTCGAAGACCATGCTCATCCCGAAGCGGGTCGGCGCGGAGACGTCGAAGTTCCCGATGATGAGCCGGGATCCGGGGGCGAGGGATTCGTAGAGGACCGACGCGGCGAGGGTCGCCACCTGGTCGGTGAAGTAATCGAAGAGGCCCGCGGAGTAGATCAGGTCGTACCCCTCGTGCTCGAGGCCCGAGTGGATCATGTTCTTGATGGTCGTGCCGATGAGCTTCACCTCCACCTTCTTCCCCATCCCCGTGGCGATCTTCCGGAGGCGGCGCTGGACGTGCTTGAGCGCGCCGAGGTCCTGGTCCAGGAGGTGGAACTCGACGGCGTCGAGCTCGGCCTGGGGAGCCTGTTCGATGAACTTCTGGACCTCCATGGCGGGCCCGCAGGCGACGGAGAGGACCGTGACCTTCTTCCCCGGCTTCTCCTTCACCGTGAGCCGGATCTTCGCGAGGAGGTATTCGACGCGGTTCCGCACCGCCTGCGGTTCGGCGTGCTCGAGGAAGCACCTCTCCATGCAGCGGCCGAAGAGCGACTTCCCGAGGCGCTCGTTGTGGTAGATGAGGTTCATCATCTCGTAGTCCCCGGCGTAGCCGAAGGGCTTCTGCAGGCTCCGGTGCGCGAAGGGTGACTGGTAGACCAGGGCCTTGAGCTGCTCCCGGAAGAACTCGAAGGCGGCCTTCACCACCTCGACGGGCTCGTCCCGGAGGATCCGCTCCATCTCGTCGTGGGCGACGGTCCAGAACTGGTGGATGGCCGACCCGGCGACGTCGATGACGGTCGCTTCGTAGTCGTCGATCTGCGCCTGCGAGGTGAAGGTCTGGACGGCCTCGAGGTGGACGATCTTCTTCTCGAAGGCCTCGAGGAGGTGCTTGAGCTCGAAGACGGTGACGGTGAACGCCCGCGGGATCGCGCAGAGCTTCTGGTGCTCTCGCTCGAGCGACTTGGCGATCTTCCAGATCTCCGGGAAGACGTTGAACTTCTCGATGCTGAGTGGATCGGAGGTGATCTCGAAGGCGGTCTTCATCCCCTTCTCCGTCGCCTCCTCCCGGACCTTGAGCAGGGAGACGGTCGCGAGCTCGTGGTTCTCCATCCGGACCTGGGCCCGGGGGATCTCGTGCTGGTCCGGGAAGCCGTGGAGGCTCAGGACGGCGATGCCGAAGGCACTGTAGTCGACGATCTCCCACTCGTCCTGGCCGACGTGGAGGAAGCACCTCATGTCGGAGATCGTCGACCGGTCCTGGCGGAGGGTCTTCACGTTCGAAGTCTTCTGCGGCTGGGGCTTGGCGAGCTTAAGGTTTTGCATCGGGCGTCTCCACGGATCATGAAAGATAGAATATTGTGAGAGCCTGATCGGAGGGGTCCGCGGGTAACTTTAAGGACGGGGGGTTCCCCGACCACCGCGGTCGGGGAACGGGGGTTATTTCTGGATGAGGAGCTGGGTCCAGTAGTACCATCCGGAGCTGCTGCTGCGGACGTACCCGAGGCCCATGTGGGTCATGCCCGGGTGCTCGATGTTCTGCCGGTGGTACGTCGACCCGAGCCAGCCGTTGAAGACCTCCTGGGCAGACGTCTGCCCGCCCGCCACGTTCTCCGCACAGGAGTATCCGCCGCCGAGGAGGGCGATCCCCGCGTAGCACCGCTGCTGGAACCCGTCGTGGCCAAAGGGGACGCTCCCGCTCGCCATGGAACCACTGTGCTCTCGAGCGAGCTGGTTTAGTCCGTCGACGTTCACGAGTGCCCGCAGGCCCAGGCCCGCCCGGTGATTGTTGATCAAGGTCATGAAGTCCCGGGTCCACTGATCGGAGATTTCCGGGGTCGGTGTTGGAGTCGGTGTTGGAGTCGGCGTTGGGGTCGGAGTCGGCGTCGGGACCGGATCTGGCTCAACCGGATCGGTGACCACGGGGCCCGGGACCTCGGTGAGGGAGAAGTCATCTACGTAGATGTAGCTCGTGCTCCCCGAGTTCACGACGACGATGGAGACCGAGGTCGCCGCCGAGAGGTAGGTGAATTCCTGAGAGTACTGCGCGTAGGTCTTGCTTCCGACGGTGAGGTTGTGCGACTGGAGAAGGGTCCCGGCCGCGTCCCGCTGGCGGATGCTCACCTTGGCACTCGCGGTGGAGAGGGAGACCTTACCCCAGAAGGAGAGCCGGTACTTCCGGCCGGCCACGAGCCGGCCCGCGAGCGTCTGGTAGAGGGTCGCCGAGCTCGTCCCGACCCGGGCGGCGTAGCTGCCGGTCCGGACGTTTGCTCCGGAGACCGCGGTGGCCGAGCCATTCCGGCTCCACCCGCCCAGGAGCTGGCCGAAGCCCGGGTTCGAGAGGAGGTTCGTCTGCGCGGTCGCGGACAGGGAGAGGGTCGTGAGGAAACTTACGATGAGGAGTGGAAAATGTTTTTTCATGGACCTCATTTTCTTTCGCCCGGGAAAAAAGTAAAGGAATATATTCGTGCCACGGAAGTGCTCGGGAACAAAAACAGATATTCATCTGCTTCATATGCTATATAAAGCCTATTCATTGGATAAATATCCAAACCTCGGATAAAACCCTCCCACGAGAAATTACTCTCGCAGAAAACAAAAGAGGATTCCATGAAACCGCTACTCTACACCGCCCTTCTCACCGCCCCCGCCCTCGGCTTCGCCTCCGGCGCACCGACCGCCCTGGAGATCACCCAGGGAATCCGGCATCCGGAGAGTGCGATCTACTCCCACCAGCACCGCTCCTTCTTCGTCTCCAACGTCGCCAGCGGTAATCCGCTCGAGACCGCCGAGGTCGCCTACCTGAGCCGGATCTCCGCCGACGGGAAGACGGTCGACGCCGAGTGGGTCCGGGGCCTGCGAGCTCCCAAGGGCCTGGCCCTTCGGGGGAACGCACTCTTCGTGACCGACGTGGACCGGATCGTCCGGGTCGACGTCCGGGCCGGGAAGATCGACCGGATCTTCCCCGTCCCGGGAGCGAAGTTCCTCAACGACCTGGTCGTCGACGCCCGCGGGGTCGTCTACGCCTCGGACATGTTCTCCAACACGATCTACCAGGTCGCCGACGGCGTGCCGTCGAAGTTCGTCGAGGATGACCGGGTCCAGGGGGCCAACGGCCTCTCCATCAGAGACGGCTTCCTCGTCGTCAGCCGCTGGGGAAGCGAGATGGACCCGCAGACCTTCGTCTCGAAGTACCCCGGGAACGTCGTCTCGATCAACCTCGCGGACCCGTCGGAGCTCATCGTCTCGGATGCGGTCACCGGACACCTGGATGGCCTGACCTACGACGGCGACGGCAACCAACTGGTCTCCGACTGGATGACCGGAGACGTCTTCCGCGTGAACCAGGCCGGCGAGGGCCAGCGGCTCTTCAACTTCGGCCCGGGCACCGCGGACATCAGCTACGCCCCGGAGCTTGAGACCCTCCTCGTTCCGCAGATGAACCAGAGTAAACTGATCCTCGTCAAGTTCTAAGCCCGCTCTGAAAGTCGAGGGGCCCTCGGTGCCCCTCGACTTCTGCACTCTTTCACAACCGTTCTAGTCCGCGGGGCCTTGGGAAGAATCAAGGTTC
>SXUH01000048.1 GCA_005791855.1 Bdellovibrionales bacterium | reverse complement strand
CGATTCCCCGTTCTGGAGCTTCCGCTGGTCGGAGTAGATCCGGTCGTGGAACTGCCAGGCCTTCTCCGGGCTCTGGAGGCGGATGGCTTCGTAGTACTGGGAGGCCGGCATCGCCTGCGGGTGGAAGCTCAGCGGGAGGTGCTTGTAGACGAAGCGGATCTTCCCGTCGTACTTCTTCATGAGCTCCATGACGGTGTTGTAGCCGCGGGAGCAGAACGGACATTCGAAGTCCGAGTATTCGATGAGGGTCAGGGGCGCGTCCTTGTTCCCGCGGAAGGATTCGTCGGAGCGGATCTCGGCGACGAGCGGCTTGTTGAAGCTCTCCTCGAGGGCCTTCTTCTCCTCCTCCTCCCGGCGCTTGCCCTCGCCTTCCTGGGCGGCCTTCACGGCGTTGTTGAGGGCGTCGATGAACTTATTCGGGTTCGCCTCGATGGCTTCGGTGATGATCTCCGGGTTCTCCTTCATCATCTTCTTGAGGTCGTCCTTGGACGTACAGGCTGCGGTCAGCGCGAGCACTAGCGTGAGCAAATACACTTTCATGGCGTTCCTTTTTCTACGGGTAGGTGTGGGTGCCCTAATAAATTAGCATATTATGATAAAGATGCCAGAGAGGGATTCAGTCTTTTTTCCGGTCCCGGCCGAAATTCTTCTCCACGTAGTCCAGGTATTTGTTGAGCTTTCTCGTGTGCTCCCGGAGGTAGGCGTAGCCCACGAGGTGTACCCGACTGCCGTAATCCCCTTTCATGAAGGAGCGCATGGTGGAGAAGATGCCGAACGCCGCGCCGGAGACCTTGGAGTAGAGGTGGAACCCGAGCAGGGTGTAGAAGACGACAACAAAAAATATTGTCAGGTACACTAACTCGTCGAGGACGAACATCTGCGTGCTGAAGAACTTACTGGCGATGATCTGGTTGGCCAGCGTCTTCGTCGCGAGGTCCACCATGGAGTAGTAGATGGCGGAGGACATCTCGATGATGAAGTACGCGCTGCTGATGCTGATGATGACCAGCAGGAGGCCGAAGTGGAGGAGGAAGACCTTGTCCTGCACGGGCCTGTGGATGCGGGAGAACTGCGGTGGGATGCTGTTGCTGATGATCTCCCCCTTCTTCCGCGACTCGCGGAGGTACTCGAAGAAGAACTCGGAGAAGCGGGTGAGGAGCTTGTAGGTGCTGAAGTCCTCCACCTTGTAGACGGTGTTGAGGTTGTCCAGCACCTTCTCGCTGTACTCTCCGATGCTCCGGAAGGGCCTCAGGATGAGCCAGCCGATGTAGGTGCCGATGAAGAAGAGGCAGACGTGGAAGGCGAAGAGCGCCGGGAGCGTCTCCATGGCCTCGCCGATGACGTAGGAGTAGAACGGGTTGCCGCCCTCGAGCTCGGGGAAGCCGTTGGCCTTGAAGAAGGCGTAGTTCAGCCGCATGAAGAGGTAGAGCAGGTAGTAGATGAAGAGGGAGATCACGAAGGAGATCCCGGAGACCTTGAGGCCCACGGAGAGGATGAACCGCGAGTCCTCCGCCTTGAAGAGGCGCTTGGGATCGAAGCCTGGGAATTTAAAAGCTTTCCGCATCCTCTCATCATAGTGGAAATCTAAACTCTTGATACTAGGCAGTTTTTGAACCCCCTAAACGAAACTAAAGTATTTCCTCCAAACTCCGATAGGTTGACCAGAATCGTCTTAGACGAAGGAGTCTTCAATGAAATCGCTAGGCCTCTGCCTTTCACTTCTAACCATGCTGGCCGCGTGCGGGAAAAAGAACGAGACCGGGAAGTCGTCGTATCCTTTCTCGAACCCCTACGGGACGTCCACTCCCTACGGGACTCCGCTCTCCAACATCAACTCTCCCTACAGCTACGGCGGGATGAGCGTGAACCACGTGATGGCGCAGAACCCTTGCCAGAACGGCTACGGCGGAATGCCGAACCCGGGCGGGCAGCCGTACAACAACCAGCGGATGGCGATCCAGGTTCCTCTCACCAACTTCCCGACCGTCATCCCGCCGAACGACATCTACGTCGGCGTGACGTCCTGGGGTGACGTGGCCGTGCTCGTGGGAACGCAGGCGGGCCAGCCTCCCCTCTTCGTCGGGTACATGTGCCCGCGCGCCTTCGCCCAGACCGGCTCGGGCCAGCTCCAGGGCGTGAAGATCGGCGCCTACTCGCAGTGTCTCTTCAAGCCGATGACGGCCGCGACCGTGGTCTTCCCGGGCGGGGGCCTGGCCGAGTTCCGCTGGCTCGACGGCGGGAACTCCGTGGGACAGCGGTTCACCTTCTGCCGCTAGGACCGGCTGACATAAAACTTCCCGGGCCCTCGCCGAGGGCCCTTTTCATTTCTGGGTCTTGATGAACGCCAGCACGCCCTGGGCGATCCCCTTGGCCATCTCCGAGAGGAACTTCTCCTCGTTGACCTTCCGGAGCTCGTCGTTGTTCGAGACGAACCCGACCTCCACCAGGAGGCCCGGCCGCTTCGAGAGCGCGAGGACGTAGAAGAGCCCGGGCTTGATCCCCCGGTCGTCGATCTTGTACTTCTTAATCACCGGCTTCACCTTCTCGTGCACGGCCGCGGCGAGCTGCCGGGAGTGGACGACGGTCTGCTGGACCACGAGGTCGATGAGGATCTGGTTCACCACCAGCTCCTCCCCCTTGAGGTTCAGGTTCTCCGCGCGCTCAACCTTGTTGGCCGCGACGTTCGAGTTGTTGTCCAGGTAGTAGAGCTCGAACCCGTGGCTCCGGGGGTTCGTCGAGGAGTTGAAGTGGATCGAGAGGAAGAGGTCCGCGCGCACCAGGTCCGCGAGGCTCGCGCGCTGCTCGAGGGTCACGTGCCGGTCGAGGCTCCGCGTGAGGTAGGAGGAGACGGTGTCCGCGAGCTCGCTCTTGATCTTCTTCGAGAGCCGGAGGGCGAGGTCCTTCTCGAAGACCTTCCGGGACCTCTTCGGGTCGAGGTACCCGACGGCCCCCGCCTCGTCCCCGCCGTGGCCCGGGTCGATGAGGACGACCTTCGCCTGCGCCGAAACCGTGAAGAGGGTGAGGAGGAAAAGGATGGTCTTCATCTTAGTACGCTTTCTTCATCCGGTGCCGGGGGAAGTAGAACGAGAGGATCTGCCGGTAGTCGTAGCCGCGCTTGGCGAGCTCGAGGGCTCCGAGCTGGCAGAGGCCCACGCCGTGGCCATAGCCCTGGCCCTTCACGTGGAAGTCGCCGCGGGCCCCGGACATGACGAAGTTATTGGACGGCAGCAGCTCGCGGCCCGCCTGGTTCCGCAGGTAGGACTTCTTGATGATGTGGAGCCGGTCTCCGACGTAGAAGCGCAGCTCGGAGTTCTCCACCGAATCCGGCATGAGCCGGATCTCCCCCGGGCTCGACTGGTCGGCGTAGTACTTCCGGAGGACGGTGTCGATCATGGTCCCGAGCTTCGCGCCCTTGAGCCGGTACTCCCAGTCCTTCATCCCCGTCTTGCGGCAGTAGGTGCAGTTCACGGACCGGTAGCCCTCCTCCACTCCCCCCCACACCTGATCCGGTCTGAAGGTCTTCCCGCCGCACTTGGAGTGGAAGAACGCCGGCGCGAGCTTCCCGGAAGGAGAGACCAGCACCTCACCCGCCGTCTCTCTCTGGGCCTGGAGGGTCTTCCCGGTGACGTCCATGAACGTCCCGGAGACCTGGTCCTTCTCCGAGGACTCGAGGTGGTAGAGCTTGTCCGGGTTGTCGAAGCCCTCGCCCTTGTTCACCCGGTCCAGGGCGTAGGTCCGGGCGGCGACGGCCTGGGCCTTCAGGGCCTCCACGGGCCAGGTGCCGTTCATCTCCTTGGCGAGGAGGGTGGTGAGGTACTTCTCGAGAGGGATGTTGTTCACGAGGTCGCAGCTCTCCTGGCCCGGGTTGGTCAGGAGCTGGAGCTCTCCCTGGTACTTGTTCTTCCCCCAGGAGACGAGCCCGGTGGGGGAGCTCAGGGAGGCCACGAGGAGGGGTGAGCGCGGGAGGGCCCGCCGGGCCCCCTTCGGGTTGCAGTTGAAGGAAATGACCTTCTTCCCGACGTACTGCTGGGAGCTCTTGTGGGTGTGGATGGTCTTCTGCAGATCCATGCCTTCGACGACGACGTTCTTGAGGGACTTGGCGATGAGGACCTTGACCGCGGGCACACCAGCGTACACCGGTGCCGCGACGACCACGAAAATGAGAAAACATCCTGTCTTCAACAAATAATTCCCTTCTTGGAAATTAGTAGACCTCTCTTATCTTACCCCAAATGTGGAAAAATCATGGAAGTTTTTTTAGGAACTTCATGATTTTCTGCATGTCCACCCAGGCGGTCTTCTTCATGTTCTGGTTGGTCTCGATGATGCTCGGGTGGAAGAGCGGAACCACCTGGAAGTGGCCGACCCCCTCGATCGAGCGGCTGAAGAACTGGCCGTGGACCATGGCCAGGCGTTCCTGGCTCATGAGCACGCTGTTGGTAGCCTTGGCCCCGAGGGTGACGATGGCTTCGGGTCTGAGGTAGGCCGCGAGATTCATTACTTCTTTAGTCAGGTCCTTGTCCTCGCCCTCGACCGGGTAGAGGCAGACCTCTTCCGCGGTGAGCTTCATGGCCTTGATCATCCGCTCGAAGAGCTCCGCGGTCTTCAACGGGAACCCCGCCAGGACTTCGTTGATCAGTCCGGAGGCCTTGAGCTCGGGGCTCACCTCCTCCCATCTCCGGAACCGCTCGGAGACGAAGAGCACCCGCACCGTTCCCGGTTCCTTCCCGTCGAGGAGGAGCTGGAGGAGCTTCGGATCGAGGCTCAGGCCCTTTTTAAGTTCCTCCAGGGACTTCACCAGCGGGGGCTTGTTCCACTTGGCCTTGGGGACGACGTGCACCTCCCCGCCCTCCACTTCGATGATGGAGGATTTGAGTTCCTCGGCTTTCTCATGGGCAAATCTTTCCAGGGATTCGATCAGGTGGGCTTTCTCCGTGAAGTTCTCACCGGGAATCTTAAAGCTCGGAGGGAGGGTGTCGGGTTCCTTGGGGGGCGAATACCAACTGGTATCTTTGAAGAGAGCCTCCGCAAACGTGGTCGGGATCGGGGGGTGTCTTAGGCCCAACAATTTTTGCTTAAACAAGGCGTCCATATGCCTTTCTACCAAATGCGGAGAAACTTTCCTACCCTTAATTTCCCTTAATGACACGCCAGCTCCGACCGAAGAGCCATGCATAACCTGCCAGGAGCAAAAACATGTCAGACATAGATTTTAAGTTCGAAAGCTTTGAAGAGTACTTCGGCGGAGCCGAGCAAGTGAAGAAGACCATGGACGAGTGCAAGGTCTGCGGATCCAAGCTCCTCCTCTCCCACATGCCAGACTACAAGAACCTTCTGGTGCAGGAAACCGCTCGGTGCATGGACTGCGGCTGCGGAAACAGAAGAGTGATCCACGTCCTGAACTAAGCCGACCCTACTGGCCCTCGTGCAAGTGCGCCCAGAGCGCCTTCGCCTGAGGGCCCTTGATCCCGAAGTAGTTAATCAGGTCATTCACCGTGTACTCCCGGAGCTCCTCCTGCGACATCGACAGCTGGGTCAGGACCTTCTTCTTCCCGTCTTCGCCCAGGCCCTTCACCTCGTCCAGCCAGGTCGAGAGGACGCGCTTGGACTCGGCCTTGTGGTGGAGCTTCCGGGAGAACCGGTGGGCCTCGTCTCGCATGCTCACGATGATCTTGAACAGCGGCGGACACTTCGAGAGGATGTAGGGGTTCGAGCGCCCGGGGATGATGAGCCGTTCCTCCGAGCGGTCGGCCTCCGGGGTGGTCTGGAAGTTCCCGCGGGTGAGGTCCCGGCTCTTGGCGATCCCCACCACGCAGAGGTTCACCTTGAACTCCTCCAGCACCGCGGTCACCGTGTTCACCTGAGCGACGCCGCCGTCGATCACGAGGACGTCCGGGAGGTCGCCGTTGTCGATCCGCCGGGAGATCACTTCTCGCATCATCGCAAAATCGTTGTTCCCCTCGGGCCGGGTTTCGAGGTGGTAGTAGCGGTAGCGCTTCTTGTTGGGCTTCCCTTCTTCGAAGACGACCTGGGACGCCGTCGGAGACTGGCCCTGCCAGATCGCCACGTCGTAGGCTTCGAGGATCCGCGGCCTCTCCCGCATGCCGAGGAGGTCCTTGAGCTTGTTCAGGCCCATGTAGACGCTGTCGGCGTTGGCGATCCGCACGCGCTGGGATTCCTCGGCGTGCTTCTTACTCATGGAGACCAGCGGGAGGTACTTCTTCACTCTCCCGAAGACCTTCATGTCCCCGAAGGTCCGGAGGGCCTCGTCGAAGTCCTTGAGCGTCTCCTCCTCGAAGTCGAGGACCACCATGTCGGGGTTGATCTCGTCGGGCTCCGAGTAGTACTGGACGATCTTCTGGAGGATCTCGTCTTCGAGCTCTTCGATGAGCTCGCCCTTCACGAAGTGGAAGTTCTTGTTCCCCAGGAGCATCCCGGAGCGGATCATGTAGAGGGAGATGTCGACCTCCTCGGCCCCGTTCCAGTACGACCAGACGTCGATGTTCTTCTCGCTCTGGATGGACTCGACCTTCTGGTCGAAGGACTTCTTCATGAACTCCTCGAGGAGCTGGACGTGGTCGCGGATGAGCCCGGCCATCTCGTACTCCTCGGCGTCCGCGTAGGCTCGCATCTTCTCCTCGAGCTTGTGGATCGCCCGCCGGGCCTTGATCGGTCCCTGGAAGAAGCCGATGGCGGCGCCGAGGTCGGCCTCGTAGTCTTCCTTCGACCGGAGCCCCACACAGGGAGCCGAACACTGCTTCATCTGGTAGAGCAGGCAGGGGGTCTTCCGGGACTTGAACTCGCTCACGCTGCAGTCCCGGAGGGCGAAGGACTTGGTGAGGACCCGCATGATCATGGAGATGTTCGAGCCCGGCGGATAGGGCCCGAAGAACTCCTTCCCCTTCCCCTTCTTGGGCCTCCGGATGTACTCCAGGCGGGGGAAGTCCTCGTTCCAGTTCACCTGGATGTAGGGGTAGCTCTTGTCGTCCCGGAGCCGGATGTTGTACTTCGGAGAGTGCTCTTTGATCAGGTTATTCTCGAGCACGAAGGACTCGGCGTCGGAGCTCGTGATGATGAAGTCGAAGTGGTCCACGTGGTTGACCATGTACTCTGTCTTCAAGCCCTTAGCGGAGTTATTGAAGTAGGAGGTTACTCGAGAGCGAAGCTTCTTCGCTTTCCCGACGTAGATCACCCGACCGTTCTTGTCTTTCATCAGGTAACATCCTGCTTCTTGAGGCAGGCTATTGGCCTTTACGAGTAATTCATCTGTCTTCTTCATAGGGACTTCGCTTTACGTTATCACCCTCTCTAGGGTATAATAGATAGGTTCCCATACACCCAGAACGGTCTCATAAATAATAAACTAAAAGGAAAACTATGTCCCAGTTAACGGTAAGCAAGGATGTGCTTTCTTATTGCACAAAGTGTAAACTAAACCTTGGTCATACCATTGTGGCGATGAAGGATTCTGTTCATATCGCGAAGGTGAAGTGCAACACCTGCAACACCATCCAGTCTTTCATAGATCCGTCTCAGGCGAAGCAGAAAGCGAACAAGACCCGTACCAGAAAGACCTCCCTCACCCCGTCGAAGGTCATCTCCGTCGCCGACCTGTGGATGGAGAAGATGTCCAGTGCGAAGAAGAAGTCCACCCCCTACGCCATGGACGGGAAGTTCCGCGAAGGCGACATCATCGACCACGTGAAATTCGGCCCGGGCATCGTCGAGAAGGTCGTCGACGACAAGATCGAAGTCATCTTCCGCCACGAAATCAAAACCTTGGTTCATAACAAGCAATAAAAAAAAGGGAGCTCGAAGCTCCCTTTTTTTTTGCCTATCTTTTCTACTTTTTAGAATCCGTACATCGACCCGTTGAAGGTCGCGTTCAGGCCGAAGCCCATGTTCATCGGGCTGAACCCCGCGGCTCCGTAGCCGCCGCCGCTCATCCCCATCTGGTAGGTCATCCCTTGCTGCTGGAGCATCCGGTCTCTGTTGGCTGCGTTCATGCTTCCCATCCAGTCAGATTGAACAGGGTTGAAGCCTCCGGAAGCACCCCAGTAGCCGTTGTTGTATCCACCTGGGTATCCAGTACCGGTACCGACTCCGGTGCCCCAGCCGCCCGGGTACCCACCAGGGTATCCGCCCGGGTACCCACCAGGGTAGCCTCCGGCGATCCCACCAGCGATGTATCCACCCTGGGCCATTCCGCCAGGGTATCCGCCGGCGACGTATCCGCCCGCAGGGTATCCGGCCGCCATCATTCCACCGGCCACGTACCCGCCAGGGTACCCGCCGTTCATCCCGGCGGCGACGCCACCGGCGATTGAGATTCCGTTCGCTAGGCCTCCCGCGATCCCGCCAGGGTACCCACCTGGGTATCCGCCGGCGACGTATCCACCCGCAGGGTATCCGGCCGCCATCATCCCGCCGGCCACGTACCCACCAGGGTACCCGGCCGCGTATCCGCCAGCTGCGTAGCCTCCGGCGACGTACCCGCCTGGGTAGCCGCTGGCGATCCCACCGGTCATCCCACCGGCCATGTTACCGACGATTCCACCGACCATCCCACCGGCGATCCCGCCAGGGTAGCCGCCGGCCATCATCCCGCCGACCATCATGCCGCCGCCGTATGGGTTGTACCCGCCGTACGGCCCCATCATCCCGCCGATGAAGCCCGGAGAGTATCCGGCTCCGTAGTAGGCCCCGAGGCCTCCGGCACCGAGGCCGCCGTAGGCTCCGAGCTGTTAGCCGTTACAGTTCTTCTGTCGCTGCTGCTCCTGCGTCAGGCCCGGCTGTTCGTTGCTCGCGAGGTATCCGAGGTAGTTGTTCTGTGCGATCTGACACTGTTCGAAGCCCACCGCGGCCGCGCCGGCCCAGGCTTCGTTGGACTTCTGGTAGGCCCGGGCCCCGACGTACGCGGAGCCGAACATCGCAAGCGGCGGAGCGATGGCACCGACGATCTCCGCGATGCCGGAGAGGGTACTCTGCTTCCGTCCACCAGGGCCGCAGTTCACGCAGTCCACGGACGTGCTTCCGCGCTGGG
>SXUH01000394.1 GCA_005791855.1 Bdellovibrionales bacterium | reverse complement strand
GTGCCCTCTCGCAGATGATCGGCCACATCAACGACAACCTCGGCGTGGGCGAGTCCCTCCTCTTCATGGAGAAGCTCGTCCCGGTGACCGCGGCCTCGGCCAAGATGACCGAGTTCCTGGGTTCCCCCCTCGACCTCAAGGTCCAGGGGAGCACCGACGTCGTCCTCGTCCGGCGGACCCAGATCTACCGGAAGGACGCCAAGACCATCCAGGTCTACGATGACGTGGGCCACGGCTACGGCTGGAGCTTCGACATCACCCTGGAGAAGTTCGTCCCCCTCATCCGCCTGGGCTGGAGGCAGCAGCGGGGCGACTACGTGGTCCGCCTCCACGAGGTGAACCTCAACCCGGACGTGAAGGAGAACCCGAAGCTCTTCGACAGCGCCCACGCCCTGGGGGAATTCATCCAGACCGGCTCCTCGGAGCTCCTCACCGCTCTGAAGAAGCCGACCACCATCAACGCGGACTTCGTCGACAAGACCTCCCGCATGGCCATCCTCTTCTGGCGGCACAAGAAGCTCCGGACCAACACCGTCTTCAACATCAAGTCCAGCGCGGGCCTCTCCGGCAAGTACGTCCTCTTCACCAACGAGAAGCAGACCGGCTGGAACTGGGAAGCCTTCGCCAAGGACTTCATCAACCTGGGGCTCTCGAAGATCGCCACCGGCGTGGAGTGGGCCTCCCAGGCTTTCCAGAACCCGGCGGAGACCATCATGGGGATGGGGACCACGACGAGCGTGCGGTTCGAGGCGAGCCTCGCGGCCGACGGCACCTACGACGAACGCTTCATGCGACTCACCGACCGCTGGGAAGGCTGGAGCGCCAGGGTCAAGGACGTGAAGGAGAAGATGCGGAAGATCAACAAGAAGTTCTCCACGGTGATCTTCAACGAAGACACCCTGAACAACCTGGAGAAGCTCAAGCTCTTCAACGTGGCCCTGAACCTCAACCTCTACGAGGCCGGGATCGAGCGCCTCTCGACGGTCCCGACCCAGGCCCTCGTCCAGTTCGAGGTCGACCACGAGAAAGCGAAGCGCCTCTCCACCGCTTCCTGCCACCAGAACCTGATCAAGGAGCGAACCAGCGCCGCCGGCGCGGTGGTGAAGACCTGCGGGTCGCTGGAGACCCTCATCAGCGTGAACAAGCAGTGCCAGGGCTCCCGCGTGCTCGCGGAGAAGTCCAAGTGCCTGGCCAAGCTCTTCAGAGAAATGTACGAAGAGCTCACCTTCCCGGAGATCACCGCTCTCCTGGGCAAGGACAACATCTTCGTCCACGGGTCCGCCAACGGCTTCCGGGACGGGGACGAGATTCTGAACGATCCGATGCCGTCCAACACCTCGGGCCGCATCGGTGGCCGGTTCTGGAACGGACCATTCGACATCATCCAGCAGATCCTCGGCGTCCAGTCCGGGGAGATGAACGGCTACTGGCTAAGGGAACGACTATGAAAACTTCCATCGCCCTCTCGGGGCTCCTCCTCTCCACCGCCCTCCTCGCCCAGGATCCGCTGTTCAAGGACCAGTGGGGAGTGGTGAACCAGGGCCAGACCCTCTACCGCGACGACGGAGACATCCGCCGGGAGAAGGTCCCGGGGGTCAAGGGCAAGGACGTCGAGATGCCGGGCCGGGACGTCCTGGAGAAGCTCGGGAACCACGAGGTCATCGTGGCCGTGGTGGACAGCGGGATCGACCTGAACCACCCGGAGCTCGGAGGCCGCCTCTACACCGGGAAGGACTTCCTCGACGGTGAGAAGATGGTCGACGACACGGGCCACGGGACTCACGTGGCGGGGATCATCGCGGCCAACGTCGACGGCGCGGGGATGCAGGGGATCACCCCGGCGTCGGTGAAGATCCTCCCGCTGAAGGTCCTGAACAAGGAGACCACGTCCTTCATCTACAAGGGCAAGGTCTTCACCGACATCATCGCCGACGCGATCGGGTACGCCATCGCCGCGAAGGCGGCCGTGATCAACCTGAGCCTGGGCTGGCCCCAGCTCATCAACACGCCGAAGATCATCAAGGTCCTCGACGCCGCCGCGGAGAGCGGGATCGTGCTCGTGGCCGCCTCCGGGAATAACAACAAGGACGTTCCGACCTGGCCCTGCTCGCACCCGGCGGTGATCTGCGTGGGCGCCATGGATAACCAGGGGAAGCTCAGCGAGTTCTCGAACCACGGCGGGAAGGTCGACCTCGTGGCCCCCGGCGAGATGATCGTCTCCACCTTCCCGCGCACGCTCGAGTCCCGGGTCCTGCGGATCCAGGGATACGAAACGAAGAACGGCTCCAGCCAGGCGGCCCCCTTCGTGAGCGCGGCCGTGGCCCTCCTGAAGCTCAAGAACCCGGAGATGTCGGTGGCCGAGGTCAAGGCCCGCCTCTACGCCTCCGCTAACAAGATGGCGGTGGCGGAGGACCAGAAGTTCGTGCGCTTCGGCTCCCTGTCGATCCGGAAGGCCCTCGCCCTCGAGGCTCCGACCCTCGCCAGCGTGGCGGTGAAGGAACTCGTGACCGTCGACGTGAACCGGGAGGGGAAGTTCAACTTCGTCCTTCCGCTGGAAGTGCTCGGCAAGAGCGCGGAAGCCCCGGCCGTGAGCCTTACGGGCATCTCCGCGGAGGTCAGCGTGGAAGGCTCGCAGGTCCGGATCCGGGGGACCATCCCCGATCTGCGGATCGACAGCGAGGTCCCCGTGACCTTCGTCACCAAGCTCGGGACGAGCGTCACCTCCACTCCCATGACCCTCTCCTTCGCCCGGGCCCTCCGGAGCCAGGACCTTCTGAACGTCAAGATCCCGAACATCCCGGCCAAGTACCTCCTGAGCGTGAACGGAGCCCGGAAGTCCTCCCGCATGGGGATGGTCTCGGTGGAAGGGAAGCAGAGCTTCGACTTCCACGGCTACGTCCAGGCGAAGTCCCAGGACAAGATCCAGGTCATCACCATCAGGGCGAACGCCGACGGCAAGGAGGCCCGGACCTCCACCATCCTGCTCGAAGGCCACAGCCAGGTCCTCGGCGTCTTCGAGAAGGACGTGAACTTCGACGGGAGGAACGACCTGGTGATCTACGGCATGAACGCGGCCAAGGACCACCTCACCCTCACCTTCACCGACCTCGAGGGCAAGCTCCTCTACGGCAAGTACTCCTCCCAGTGGCTCCTCCCCATCTCCACCTTCGAGGGCCTCCCGATGAAGGACGGCGAGCGGGCGGACTTCTCCTGGATCCGGCTCAAGACCTTCCTCGGCGACATCGCCGTCCCCTACTACATGAAGACCTGGACCCTCCCCGAGGAGGATAACTCGCAGAGCCTCCTGGACCACGAACCGGAGAGCATGAGCCCGCGCTTCTACTACTGGCTCCCGGTCGCCGAGGGCGAGAAGACGCTGGTGAAGCCGCGGGTGACGGACTCCGTGGCCTTCAAGAAGGTCCTGGGCAAGGCCCTCATCGAGAGCCCGTGGGAGAAAGTCACCGTCGAACGCCTCCTGCCGCAGTCGGCGGCGGAGCGGGAACGGGGAAGTGTCCGGCACCTGGTCTCCGTTGGCGACGGCTTCAGCCGGCGCTTCAGCGTGCTCGAGATGTCACGGGTCGGTGACCACGCCCTCACTCCGCACGTGGACCCGGACATCTTCCAGACCGGGAACACCGCCCTCGCCACGCGCCTCCTCTCCGACTTCTCCGTCTCGAGGAACTCCTTCCAGATGGCGCTCCACGACCGCGCGAGCTCGCGGGTGAAGCCGTTCATCGAAGGGCAGGCTTCAGAGGCCTGGAACCTCAAGACCTCCGGCTGGAGCAATCCGTTCTTCGAAGTCGTCGCGACCTTCGAGGGCGACGACCGGCGCGTGCTCTTCTTCGAGTCCCGCTACCACGTCTACGTCTTCGACCAGCTCGGGGCCAGGGCCCCGGTCGCGCGGAAGCTCCCCATCAACCGAGACTCCGCCTTCCCGGGAGTGAACTTCAGCGAGACCCTCCAGAGCGTGCTCGTGCGGAACGCGGAAGAGAACGAGGCGGCCGTGGCCGTGAACTCCACGCTCATCTACGGAGACCGGCTCTACGCGATGGTCGCACAGAAGGAGTCGTTCACGAGGCCCATCTCCCTCAGCGTGAAGATCCCGGCGAACTGTGTCGCCATGAAGAGTCAGCTCCTGCGGGTCGACGCCGTGAGCTCCTACGCCCTGCTCTGCCAGAACTCCGCCGACGACGTGGACCTCGCGTTCTTCCCGCTCCGGATCCCTTAAGCATTCGTGATTCTCCTCTCAAGATCAGCGAAAACCCTCACCTTTTTACCCGCAGGTGCGAAATGCACCTGCGCACCTCGGTGCTATTTTGGCTCTGATATTTTTTTCAAAAACGTTTTCCCCCCTAGATTATTTTTTTTAATTGTGGTTTAAGTTGGTCAACTAATCACCTGGCGGTGACGGCCTTTATCAACGTTCTCAACTCGAAAGGAGTTCAAATGTCTACAGCAACAAAATTTCTCCAGACTTCAGCACTTGTCGGTTCTCTGGCAATCCTCGCTGCTTGTAACGGCGGCGGCGGCTACTCCGGCGGCGGCACTCAGGGCGGGTCTCAGGGTGGATCTACCTACGGAACCTACCAGTCTCCATCCGTGACTGTTACCCAGTTCGTCAACGCCCTTAACAACATCCAGGGCTCAGGCCAGAACCAGTCTTACGTCGAACTCTACGAAGACGAGACCTACCGGTCAGCGATCGCCGGCCAGGAAGAGTGGTTCGTGATCTGGGATGACAAGTTCGATGAGTACAAGGCCGTTTCTCTCCAGTACATCCGCGCCATCGTTTACTACGACTACTTCTCTAACACTACCGCCCTCGCTTCCGAGTTCCGAGCCATCGAATCTGACGACATCCTCAGCGGGAACGTCAACGGTGACCCGTACGGTGACGACTACGAAGTGGTTGACTACGAAGCCTACACAGACACGTTCTGGGGCCGGAACTCTGGCTACGCCTACGAAGACGAAACCGTTTCCACCGACGTTTCTCTCCGCACAGCTGAGCTCGAGCAGAAAGAATTCATCAAGAAAGCTGCGAAGATCTCCCACGCGTTCTCCGTCGGAATCGAAACTTCCCTCTCTCTCGTGACTCTCGGAGAGAAGGCCGAGAAGATGCTCGCGAAGTCTAACGGCGAGCTCACCGCCGCTGACCAGGCTGCCTTCGCTGCCGACCTCTCTCGTCTCACCGGCGTAACTCTCACGGAAGTTATGGCCGCTGCTAACGACCAGCAAGCTCAGGACGACCTCGTGAAGAAGATCGCGGACAAGATTGGAACATCTGCTTCTAACCTTGAAACCCGCATCCTCCCAGAGC
>SXUH01000393.1 GCA_005791855.1 Bdellovibrionales bacterium | reverse complement strand
GCTCCTACTTCATCTGGCATTTCTTGGTCACGCGGAACTCTTCGACCTCATCTAGGCGGACGATGGAGAGGTTCCTTTCCTTGGCGTACCGGAGGAAGGTGTCCGTGGCGCTGACGGCGTTTACCTGAACGTCATGCTGGAGGACCACGCCGCCGGAGACGGCCTCTTGCGTGGCCGGGACCTTGATCTGGTAGGCCGGCTTCCCGGGGGGCCGGATCGTCCGGTAGGTGGTGAAGGCCCCGCCTTCGTTGGTGGCCCGGAGATTCGCGAACACTTCTCCGGCGGACATCTTCGGGATCCAGTCTCCGGAGTCGTGGTCCCAGAAGGCGAACTGGATGCAGTTATCCCCCAGGAGTTCGCGGGAGATCTCCTTCAAGGAATTGAGGTGGTGGTGGTCCACCCGGGTCCCGTAGGCGGCGTAGGGGAAGCGGTAGAAGAACTTGTCGAACCGGTGGCCCGCTTTCCTGTGCCACTTGGCCAGGTCGAGGAACGACTGCTTCACCCGTGTCTTCCACACGGCCGCCGGGATGTCGTTCGAATTGTCGTGGCGGAACCCGTGGGAGGCGACGAGGTGGCCTTCGTCGAGCATGCGCTTGATGATGGGGAAGGTGGCATCGGTGATCTGCGAGGTGATGACGAAGAAGGTGGCCCTCGCCTTGTGCCTCTTCAGCACGTCGAGGAGCGCCGGAGTCTTGATCCGGTCGGGGCCGTCGTCGAAGGTCAGGCTGTAGCTGCCCGTCTTGTGCAGCGACGGCGCTCCGTACTGGGTGTAGCCCCGGTCACTGCTGGTGTAGACCCGGTCCTCCGGATACTGCTCCGGGAGCAGGGATTCGGCCTCGACGCTGGGGAGGACACTCAGAAAGCTAAACAGGGCGATGGTCTTGAGCATGAGGGGATTGTACCCGGGCCCGCGGGGGAATTGCCTCGGGGGAGGTAGATTTTACAGAGGCCGTCGGCTATCTCTTCGGAGTTATCTCCCAGAGCATGCGCTGGCCCTCGGAGGGAAGGTCCTGGGTGTACCGCACGAGGTACGAGACCGGGGCTAGCATGTTAGAATCATAGACGCCGAGGAGGACCCCCTCCGGGTGTGCTTCAAGCGAGAAGACGGTCACCACGTGGCTGTAGTACAGGAGCAGGGGCCAGCGGCCCTCGGCGAGGCTCCGGCGGAGCCGCTCGACCGTTCGATGGAGGCGGAGCCGTTCTCCTTCTCCGACGATGGGCCTTCCCTTCATGCTCCAGAACTGCGGCAGGAGCGGGGTGATCTCGTGGAGGGCGATGCTCGCGTTAAAGGCGATGGCGGTTTTTAGGAAGAGCTCCCGGCGAGCCCTGCAAAACTCCTGAAGGTTCGCGTACCCGTTGACGGTTACTTTCTTCGGGCTGGCGTGACTGTAGAGATCCAAGACCTCTCGCAGGAGCGACTTCGCTTCCCGAGGGCCCTGGGCCTGGACCCCTGGATTGAAGACGGCGTTTTCCTTAAAGGCGGAGACGATGCCCGAGACCCCCTGGCAGACGCCCTTCTTGGCACCCAGGCGGCCCAGGGGTCCGTAGCTCCGAAGCTCGGGGGCGTGGTTCTGGAAGCAGAGGGCATAGGTGCTCATGTCGAAGCCCTGAGCGGAGCTCAGGCCTGAGAAGAGCAGAACTAGCAAAGCGAGCAGATTCATTTCCCATCCTTGAGAATCGACCTGGGTTCCTAAGCATAGATTTTTTCAGATCCAGAGAGCTCTGTCTAAGGCCATGAGTCGGGGATGAGATTTTGTAAGAAAGAAGGAGACGGGAGCGCTCGGGTATGGGGACAGATGGAAAATTCTTTCTGTGAATGCTCTCCGGGATTCTGGGGTATCCTGTTGCTACAGAGAGGTTCTATGAATCGGTTTTACTTTCTCCCGCTGCTCCTCCTTCCCCTCAAGGCCCGGGCCCTGGACTGCACCAAGCACCCGGAGAAGATCAAGAAGGCCTACGCCCACGAATGGACCGACGGAAAACTCTCAGAGGACTACCTCATCGACGAGGTCACGGCGGGCGCGACCAAGCTCCTCAAGGTCATCGCCCCGGACACCTGTGGCCACACCGCCTGCTCCGTTTCCTTCTTCCTCGCCGAGTCCAAGGACTGCTCCGATTCCGTGGGAGAGTTCAAGGCGAAGGTCCATCCGGCCCAGGGCAAAGACTGGTCGGAGGTGGAGGTGGTCACGAAGAAGCTCGCCGTGGACGGCGGGGGAGTGGTCCGCAGAACCTACGTGCTAAAAGAAAGTGGATACGCGCTTAAGAACTAATCCATGAAGACCTTCCTCCTTCTCCTTTTCATCAGCTCCGTCGCCTCGGCCCAGCAGGAAGAGGTGGTCGTGTTCTGCAATGCGGTGGAGAGCTGCAGGTGCCCGAAGGACGACCTCTACCTGACCGCTGCGAGCTACAAGAAAAGTGTCAAGTTCGAAGACCCGGGGCTCCTCTTCGAATGCAAACCTGCCCTCAAGATCTACCGGCCGGTCCTTTCCAAGCTGGAGGAAAACCAGCTCTACCCCTTCCTCGGCTGCGAGGACGTCGTGAAGAAGTACGGCCTCGACGAGTTCCCCCCGGGCTGCGAGTACAGGTGGGAGGGCTTCGACGTGCCCATGTTCCAGAAGACCCTCACCCACCTCCTGAACACCAACGAGGTCCTCTGTAGCGAGTCGATGTGCACGAGCGCGGTCTTCCTCTCTCTGGTGCGACTCATGAAGAAGAAGTTCCAGGAAGGGAAGATCTCCAGAGCGGTCTGGAACGAATTCACCAGCACCAAGGGGAAGGCCTACGGGTACATCAACTTCCAGGCGAACCCCAAGGCCCTGGTGGAAGACCTCGGGATCGGAAAGGGGAAGGTCCTCCGCTCGGCCCAGATCCCGGACAAGCTCTGGCCCCAGAAAGGTGACTACGTTCAGATCAGACGCACGAACGGCGGAGGCCACTCCGTGGTCTTCCTCGACTACCTCCGGGACCACCTCGGGAACCACGTCGGCGTCTGCTACTGGTCCTCGAACCCCGCCACCAATGGCTACGGGAAGCAGTGCGAGCCCTTGGAGACCATCGACCAGCTCGTGATCGGGAGGCTCGCCATATGATCCTGCTCTTCCTCCTCCTGGTTCCAGCTTCCTGGGCGGGCGTCTGCGAAGACTCCTGGGCCAGGAAGAATCCGGCGAAGGTGCTCGAGACCTGCCGCCTGGAATGGAGTACGAAAGATGGCGGCCAGGCCCTCGAGCTGG
>SXUH01000392.1 GCA_005791855.1 Bdellovibrionales bacterium | reverse complement strand
GCAGAAGTTCGTCGACCAGCTCCTGCGGAATAAGTGCGAGAAGGCGGCCCACGACTTCCGGAACATCGTCAGCCACATGATGAAGGTCGACAACTCCCGGCTCCTCCCGCAGTTCTACGAGCGGACGCGGAAGCTCGACGAACTCCGCGGAGAGGCCTTCGTCCGGACCTACCCCGAGCTCTCGAAGCTGGTGAACTTCCCGGCCTAGGTGCTCTGGTCGATGGCGAGGAGGACCTTCGGGTCGTCCCGGAGCTTGGCGCAGATGTCCCGGAACTCCTGGTGGTGGGGGTTCCCCTTGAGGTGGACGGCCTCGGCTTCGTAGTCCGGGATCGACATCATCTCCCAGACGTTGAACTGGATGAAGCGGACCCGGTCGGCCCCGTACTCGTAGGCCATGCTCACCATCTTCTCCATGTCCCGGAAGTTCGCGGCCCGGACGACGAAGAGGAATTCGAAGTAGCGGAGCTTCCCCGAGGTCCGGAGGGACTTGATGAAGGCGAGGTTGCGGAGGAGGCGGTTCCAGTCGCCCCCGCGGGTGACGGCGTAGACGGCCTCCGACGCCGCGTCGATGGAGAGGGAGACGATCTCGATGAAGTCCGTCCCGGGCCTCAGGGCGTCCATGGTCTTCTGGTCCATGAGGAGACCGTTGGTGATCACGTGGATGTAGTCGAGCTTCGGGAAGTTCTCCCGGGACATGTTCTGGAGCATCTTCCGCTGGTCGGCGCTGAAGAAGACTTCGCTGTTACCGGACATCTTCACCACCTGGATGGTCGAGCGGCTCTTCCAGAGGAGCTTCAGTTCGTTGACGGCGCCCTCGGCCTTCCAGTAGGGGAGGGTGAGGTAGCGCTCCGTCCGGCAGGTGGGGCAGGCGAGGTTACAGCGCACGTCCAGGGAGAGTTCGAGGGTGGTGGGTCCCTCGGGCATGTAGACGTTGCCCCTCTTCATGACCTCGAGGTTCCAGTCGGAGATCGGGGTCCCCGTGTCTCCCTTCGGATCGGCGACGATCTCGTCGAGGGTCTTGAGCGGGATCTGGCACTGGTCCCGTTTGCAGAAGCTGTAGTCTCCCGCGAGGACCCTCCTCCGGAGTTCCTGGGCCGCGGGGCCGTTCCAGTACTCGCCGCCGCCGTCGAGGGCGTAGTACTCGTCGGTGAGCCACGCCGAACAGCACGGAACGAATGTTCTCTTCTCTCCGCTCTCGTAGCGCGAGAAGGGGAAGGTGCAGATCTTGGTCTTCTCCGTCGTCATGCTGCAAGATTAGCCAAGTTTCCGGACAAACACAAACCTATTAAAACTTATGGAGACAGTAGGGGACTTTGAAAATAATATTAACCCATGAAGTTTAAACCGTTTATTGTCCTGCTGAGGCCCCAGCAATGGGTGAAGAATCTTCTGGTCTTCATCCCCTGGCTCCTCTCCCACCGAACTTCAGACACGCGGGCGTTCCTCGCCCTGGCTTTGGGCGCGCTCGCGTTCTGCTTCATCTCCTCCACCGCCTACGTGCTCAATGACCTGCTGGACGTCGAGAGCGACCGGCGCCACCACAGTAAGAAGCACAGGCCCCTGGCCAGTGGGGAAATTTCCAAGGGTACGGGAGTGGGCATCGCGGGCGCCATGCTGCTCGCGTCGGCTGGACTCGGGCTCTTCGCCGGGGACGGAACGGTCTTCATCTTCTCGTACCTCGCGATCAACATCCTGTACTCCTTCTATTTTAAGAAGGTCGTCATGGCGGACATCCTCCTCCTGTCTTCGTTCTACATCATCCGGATCCTCTACGGCGGGGCCGTGAGCCACACCGTGATCTCCTACTGGCTCCTGAGCTTTTCGTTCTTCTCCTTCCTGAGCCTCGCGATCCTCAAGCGGTACGCGGAGCTCAACATCCAGTACAAGAAGCTCGGGGCGACGAGCTCTTCTGGTCGGGGGTACCACATCGAAGACCTCCCGATCCTCCAGTCCCTCGGCGTGGGCACGGGCCTCATCTCCGTCCTCCTCCTCGGGCTCTACATCCACCTCGGGGAAGGGGTGGTCCTCTACTCCGAGCCCCGCTACCTCTGGGGGATCGAGGTCCTCATGCTCTACTGGATCTCCCGGATCTGGTTCTTCGCCTCCCGGGCGGAGCTCGAGGACGACCCGGTGAAGTTCACCGTCAAGGACCGGGTGAGCCTGGGGTGCGCGCTCCTCTCGGTCATCCTCGCGGTGCTCGCCAAATGAGGACGTTCAAGAGCTGGGGGCGGACCCGGGTGTCGGAGAGTCGGCTGGTGAAGGTTCCGGAGTCCGGGGCCCGCGGGAATCTCTGCGTGGGTTCGGGGCTGAGTTACGGAGATTCCTGTCTCAACTCTCAGGGCAACATCCTCCTCAGTGCGTTCGACGATAACCTCCTCTCGTTCTCAGAGGAGAGCGAGACGATCTCTGCCGAAGCGGGGTGCACCTTCGACCAGCTGCTGCGGTTTCTCGTGCCCAAAGGGTTCTTCGTCCCGGTGAGCCCGGGGACGAAGTTCGTCACCCTCGGGGGTGCGATCGCGAACGACGTCCACGGGACGAATCACCACAAGGACGGCAGCCTCGGGCCCTGGATCCAGGGCCTCG
>SXUH01000391.1 GCA_005791855.1 Bdellovibrionales bacterium | reverse complement strand
ATGGGAAGAAGCATAACCGTAACCAAGTTAGAACGAAACTACCGATACCTAAAAACTGGCTAGGTGACACTTTGCCTTGACCGTACAGGTGACAGAATCCCCCGACTTCAACAAGGAAGTATCCAGCGTGTCTAAAGATTAGACACCCTGAGCGGTGAGATCGCCTACCGCGGACAGGTCGGAGAAGACCCGCTCCGCAGGTAGATCCGTCGCTCCGGCGCGTACTCCGAAGCGTTGCCCGCTTCGTCCAGCGACCGGACCCGGAAGCCGTGGATGCCCATGCGGAGGCGTTCGAACCGGTAGCTCGGCTCATCGGTGATCACCGAGACGCCTCCGGTCTTATAGACTTCGAACCTCGCCGTGTCCGCGTTCCGGACCGTGCTCCAGGAGGTGTCGACGTAGCGGCACGCGTGGTTCGGTTCGACCACGAGGTCGTACGGCGCCGGCGGCGGAGTCTCGTCGAAGGTGACGAGCAGTGGTTTCTGCGCCGTCGATCCGTCGGAGCCCGAGAGGCTCACCGAATAGGTAAGTGGAGTGAAGTCCGTCACCGAACTCGTGAGCCGCAGGACCGCGCTCGCCTCCGCTCCCGAGGGAGTCGGCGACGTGGGTTGGATGAGCTCTCCGGCAACGCCGGCGGGGCCGGTGAAGCTCAGCTGGTAGCTCGCGTCCGCGCAGAGCGGGCGGTTGTTGTTCCGGAACCGGACCTCGACCTCGCGCTGGGCACTCCGCTGCATCTTCACTTCCCCGACGACCTCGAGGGTCGGCGGCAGGCGGACGCATTCCTTGGTGACCTTCACCGTCGCGACCCCGGCGTTCATCCCGAGGAAGCTCACTCGCACGCCGCTCGCGGTGTCGAGGTGGCTCCCGCCGAGAGGGACGAGGCCCAGCAGGGTCGTGACCTGGTCGAAGGTGTCGGTTCCGCGGTGGACGGAAAGCTTGCTAAAGAAGTCGGCGTGGAGGCCCGCATCGAAGCCCAGCGGTTGCCGGAAGGAGGCGTAGAGCTGGTGTTCGAGGTCCGGGTCGGAGACCGCGAGGGCGCGGATCTGCGGACCCAGGTAGGGGGAGTTCGACGGGGCGAGGGAATGGGTCCCTTCGTCTTTCAGGGTGATGCGCTTCACCTCGTCCGGGTAGATCCAGTCGAGCCGGTCCTTGTTAACGGCGTTGAGGCCAGGGACGTAGACGAAGCCCGAGCCCATGAAGTCGGAGTTGTCACCGTACTCGGCGCCGGGGGTCTGGGCGTGGTGGAGCCCGAGGTTGTGGCCGAGTTCGTGGGCCACGACGTACTTCGAGGTGCAGGAGGTACTATTGATGAAGCTCCTCCGGTAGCCGAAGGCGATGCCGGACCAGCCGCAGGTAACGCTCGGGAGGAAGTACATGAGCTTATCGAAGGAATCGAGGGCCACGCCTTGCCTGACCAGGGCATCGTCGATCCGCTGGCCCAGGACCGGGTAGTCGCAGAAGCTCGGACTCGGGTCGATGGTCACGAGCTGGTCGTGGACCTGGCCCTGCAGTTCGAAGGCCCCCCGGGAGATCTCCCGGTAGAGGTCCTTCGTCGACTGGAAGCCGGTGAAGAGGAGCTCCGAGAGCTGGGTCGCACTACAGGGCGTCTGCGTCCCGTTGGAGAAGGCGACGCGGACGGCGAGGAGCCGCGGTGACTTGGGCTCCGAAATCTCCGCGAGGTCCGGAAGCACGCGGAACTTCCCCACGGCCATGACGTTCTCCGATTCGGTCCTCGGGGTCACCTCGACGTAAGCCCCGGCGGGAGGAGTCTTCCCGAGGAGCCGGATGGATCGGCCCTTGGGTTCCTCGAGCCCCGTGTGAACCTCCGAGGGTCCTTTCTCCGAATCGATGAAGATGTTCACTACCCGGCCTCTGACGGGGCCCTTGGCGACCGCCGAGGTAACGGTGAGGGTGAGCAGGATAGCAGTGTTGATGATTTTCATGCGAATCGTATCGTAAGGATCGGAAGCCTGCTTGAGATGAAACTTGCCTAGAACGTCCAACTTTTCTTTAGGAGGGCGATAGCAATTCGGGGGGGTAGAGGGGCCCAGGTCGAAACCCGGGCCCGAGGACAGGAAGGATTAACGTCTAGAACCTTCGATGATGGTCTTGACTTCGCAGGTAACCTTCTGCTTGGTGGCCTGTGGGATGTTCTTCACAACAGTGTAGGAGAGGAAGCGGCAGGAGTTGAAGCCAGCATCGTAACACTTCTCGAGGGCCTGCTGCTGACCGTTTTGCTTGAGGATCTGGATCTCTTCGTAGTTACACCGCTTGTAGTTTCCGAGGGAGAAGGTGAACGAGGCAGTGAACTGCTTCTTGACCGCCGGAGTGAGGACGGCCCCGCGGATCTTCACGTTCACGGAATCCTGGTGCGCTCCGGAGTTAGAAGTCACGAGGACGTTCAGGCCCTGGCCTCGCTTGGCGAGGGCGATGGCGTCGTTGGAGAGGGTGAAGTTTCTGTCGACGAAGCGACCGGCGTCGTCGATGAGGCTGTAGGTCTTCCCGCTAGAGAGCTTCACCTTTCCGCAGAAGCGCACGCCTTCGAACTGGAGGGCGTACTTGGTCGAGCCCTGGTTCTCGTAGCTCCGGAGCTCGACCCGGCCGCCGCAGTCTGAGAGGCGGGCGCTGTCTTCGAGGTAGCTCTCGGCCATGGCGCCGAAGGAAGTGAGGGAGAGGAGGAGTCCAAAAAATACAGATTTCATACTTGATCCTTTTTATGTCTCAAACAGAGACGGTTAATGGAGAGTGCGAAGGCACCTTAACTCTTTTTTTGATTCGTAGCGTAAAAAAAGTAAAAATTACTTACACCGCTAGAGAAGATTTTTTTTCACAATTTCCCTCTAGAAATGAGGAAGAATTAGCCAGTCTTATAGGAGAGTTTAGGAAAGGTTTAGGGAAGTTTGAGGAGAGGTCTTTAATATCCCTTCCTTGGGGCCCCTCTTTAGAAGTTGAACATCGTATTTTCGTTGGCAAGGCCCTCGCTCGGGATCTCCTGGGAGACGTTCCAGTGCTCGGCGATCAACCCGTCCTCGAGCCGGAAGAGGTCGTAGAAAGCGAAGGGAAGGTTGGCCCGGGCGCCTTCACTAATAGAGAGGACGAAGTCCCCGGAGCCGAAGACCTTGTGCTGGCGGTGGTAGGTGAAGGTGCCGTTCTCGATGGCCCCGGAAAAGCTCGGGATGCCATCGGCGAGCTCCGGATGGTGTTGGAGGAGGTCCTTATGGAAGAATTTCGAATACGTGGTCTGGAGACCCCGGGGCTTCGTCTCTATTATAGACTGGAAGAGTTCTCGCACCTTCCGTTTATTGCCTTCGGTTGCGGCCGTCGCCGGGCCTACGTCCCTCGGACCATCGATGAGGGTCCGTCCCGAGGCGTTCGGTGGAGTCAGGTCCGTCATCACGCTCCAGTGCTCGGCGATGAGCCCGTCCTGATCGAACCGGATGATGTGGAAGGCGACCTTCTGGTCCGCACCGAAAGGGGCTGCGTTCTTCCACAGGTGGTGCATGATCACGTGAGACCCGTCCTGGAAGATGCGGATGTTCTCGATCCGCGTGTCGTGCTTCTGGAGCTGGGGAAGGAGGGAGACGAAGGCCGCTCTCCCCGTGGGAACCCGGGGGTTGTGCTGGATGTAGTCTTCCCGGATCATCCCGTGGACGGTT
>SXUH01000390.1 GCA_005791855.1 Bdellovibrionales bacterium | reverse complement strand
GGTTGGCTCTCGTTTTCTTGAGCTGGTCGGCGGTGAGCGCGACGATCTGCCCGCAGAGGCCGTCTTTGACGAAGCTCTTGGCTGCCTTGAGGAAGACGGCGTCGGTCTTCTCCTCGAGGTTCAGCTCATCCTGCGCGAGGGCGAGGTAGGAGTCGAAGGCCTGGACTCCCTTCTGGGGCTCGTAGACCGCCAGGGAATTGAAGCGACAGCTTCCGATCTTCGAATTCTGAAGGAGGCGGAGGAGGTCTTTGTCCGAGAGTTTCTCGAGGAGCTTGAAGTCGAGGAAGGCGTGGCCACTCACGTCCGGAGTCTGGGTGCTGTACTCGACCTTGCAGGACCCCTTGTAGAGGCCATCCTGGTAGATCCGCGTGAGCTTCGGGGTATCGCACTTACAGTCGTCTGCCACCTCGGTCACGACGACGGTGTAGT
The DNA here is from genome assembly GCA_005791855.1 of Bdellovibrionales bacterium. Lineage (GTDB taxonomy): Bacteria > Bdellovibrionota > Bacteriovoracia > Bacteriovoracales > Bacteriovoracaceae > Peredibacter. Next base: position 4,642 of record SXUH01000390.1, on the reverse strand, counting down.
CGTGGGTGTTGTACTTCACAGGGCCGCAGATCACCGAATCCCACTTGTTGCCCTTGAAGACGATCTCCTCTCCTTGCTTCAAGAGGAGAGGGTTCGGGGTCTGGGCGACGGCGGTCGCGGTACAGAAGAGGATGAAGAGCGCAAGGAACTTGCTCATGGGATCTCCCGGTTATCGATGTTTGGGACGTAAGGAGCAAGCCCAGTGCCAACCGGTGACGGGAGGGATCCCGGGACCCGGGTCGTAATTGAGCTAGTTGGAAGTGCTAGGTTAAGAAAGACGAGCAGGAGCGGTCAGGAGCCCAGAGGACTGTCTATCTTCTGGACAGCCGCTCGGTCGGGGATGGTTAAAACTTCAGCGGGGTCTCGTAGTTAGCAGTGCTCTCCTTGTTCCCCCGGGTGACCTTGATCTCGAGCATCCCTGGAGCTCTGAGGCTGCCGGTCTTGAGGCGGCAGGAGAAGGAGCTCCGGGTTCTTTCACAGGTGGCGGGGGATCCGTCGTAGCTGGAGCTCACGGTCCAGCCCTGGGGAGGGCGGTCCTCGAACTGCACGCCCAGAATGTAGACCTGGAAGGTCGTCGGGGTCGGAGAGACGACCTCTGTGTGAAAGCTTCCGGGCATTCGGATCTCTCCTCCGTGGGGGCCGGGGCGGTGTTCGCCATGGGCGAAGGTGAGGGTTGCTGGGATGAGGAGAGTTGCGATGACTAGTCTTAGGTACTTCATAAGCGCTCCTTTGGTGAGACACTTGAAGTCTACACCTTCCCGCGGAGGGAAGGTCAAGAGATCTACCTTAGGCAAGGCGACGGGATGAGCCGCGGCTTCCCCCTGCTGTCTAGCAGCCCTGGCCCACCCGCGTTTTCGTCCAGGTAGTGGGTCCGGAGCTTGTACCCGCTGGCCTTCCGGATGAGGTTCTCGAAGTAGGTGGCCCGGAACTCGGAGACCTCGAGGCGTTCGTAGGTTTCGCCCACCACCTTCCGGGAATCGGCGAGTCCCCGGATCGCGTCGAAGGCGTGGTAGAGCTCGTGGCCCAGGATGATGTGTGGAGGAAGGCCATTCTTCATGTTCGGAGACCAGTAGATCACGCCGCCGTTTCCGATGGCGTTGAAGGGGACGTTGACTCCGGTCATCTTCCCCTGGGCCATGTACATGAGGAGGGAGGCCATGTGGTCGCCCCGGAAGTTCTTCCCGTCGACCCGGTTCACGTACTGGTTGTTCCCGAGTTCGATGGAGACGGGGTAGGCCGCGCGCTCGAGGAACCGCAGGAGCTTCGCCCCGTCCTTGATCCGCTCCAGCTTCTGGAGCTCCTTCATGGTCTGGATGAGCATGGGGTTGCCGCCGTCGGAGGTGAACTTGCCGCTCAGCTTGTAGTAGGCGCCCTTCCGGTAGACGACGGGTTCCTTCGCCCCGTTGTTGCCGAGCACGCGGAGGGAGTCCGCGCGGTCGTTCTCCTTCAGGGGTGGGAAGAAGAGGTCGTGCTCGTTCACCCCGTTACAGCGGTAGTGCTCCAGGGAGGCCGGGTCGACGCCGAGGCGTCGGACGAAGTCGGACTCCGTGTAGTCGAGGAAGTCGACGTAGTTGTGGTCCTGGATGGTGAAGTCGGGGACGGGGGACTGGGCGAAGGCGAGGGGTGTGAGGGCGAGGAGGACGAGTAGGTTTTTAATCATGATCTCTCCAGGCAGGCATCATACCCGGATTCCGCGCGGAGCGAGCGGGGCGGGTACATTTTACAAACCCGACCCCGCCCGGCCGTCCGCGGACCTACTTCGGAGGACTTCTGCGACTGCGCTCCAGGTTCTTCAGCTTGAGCGCGTCCCTCGCGATGGGATAGAAATCGTAGGACGGATGGAACGCGGTCTTGAAGGCTTTCCACCCGTGCCGCTCGAGCGAAACGTTGGTAGGTCTCAGGGCCTCGGCGGGGAGGGCCAGGATGACGACCTCCTTCCGGTCTGCCAAGCGGGCCCAGCTCACGATCTCACTCATCTGGGCGGGGAAGTTCTCGTAGAGCTTCTGGGACGCGGCGATCCCGGCGACCTCCTTCTCCGAAACCCCGGCGTTGGGTTCCAGGACCACGGAGAGTAGGAACTGGCCCGGTTGGAGCGGAGACACCGCGAGGTCTCGCTCGGTGCGGTTCTTCAACTTGCCCTTGAGCTCCGGGAGGCGGTCCTCCGAGCGGAAGACCTCGTAGGAGAACGCGTCCCGGGTCACTTCTCTGAGTGTGGCTTCGACGTCGGAGACCTTCGCCGCCGGGGCGTCGAGGATCACGATCTGGCCGATCCCCATCGCCACCACCCAGTCGACCACGGCGGTGCCCGCGGGAGGGAACTTTTCGAAGAAGCCGTTCGCCTTCTGCCGCTCCTGGATCTCGAAGAGGTTCTTCGTCTGGTCGTGCCGGAGGAACACGGTGAGGCGCACCTTTTCCTCCGGGGCAGAGAAGCCGAGCTCCGAGGAGAGGACTTGAGAGAAGAACACGATACTGAAGAGTCTAAACAGGGCTTTCATCACTTATCTCCGGGTTCGAGGTTCGAGTAGTATTCGGCGACGGCGGAGACGTCCTTCTCCGAGAGCTCGTCGACGATGGTTTTCATGACTTCATTTTTCCTGAGGCCCGTCTTGAAGTCCGTGAGGGTCTTCACGAGGTAGGCCTTCCGTTGCCCGGAGAGCTTCGGCAGTGTCGGGTCCGCGGCCAGGGCCTCTACCCCGTGGCAGCTCACGCAGGTGGCGAGGGAGATCTTCTTCCCGGCCTCGTACGAAGCCTCGTCGGTGACCCGGTGAACGGACTTCGGCGCGGGTCTCGAGGCGAAGAACTTCGCGAGGTAGGCGACCTCCTCGTCGGTGAGCTTCCCTGCCGGAGGATTCATGAGGGGATTCTGTCTCTCACCGCTTCGGAAGTCCTTGATCGCCTTGACCAGGTACTCCTCCTTCTGGCCCTTGATGATGGGGAGGAAGGCGGTGTCTCTGGCCCCGTGGCAGGCGATGCAGAACCCGACGGACGCCTTGATCCGCCCTTTCTCGAGGGTCGGATCCCAGGTCACCGGCACCGGTGCCTGCGCTTCCTTCCAGCTCAAACCCTCCATCCGCACGAGCACCACCTTGTCTTCATCGAGCCTCGGGATGGCCAGGAGTTTCTTCGCCGGGCTGTACCCGATGTCCGCGGCTCCCCAGACGCCGGTGATCAGGGGCCGGGAGGTGCCACTCTTGAGGTCTCCGAGATGGACCGTCCCCGCGGGCCCTTCGGTGAAGAGGTAGTGGTCTCCTTCGAACTTCAAGAGTCCATCCAGCACCTGGAAGTCCTTCTTCTTCAAGAGGTCCGTGCGCTTCTTGGTCTTCAGGTCGAGGGCGTAGAGCGCGCCGGGAACCGGGGTGACCCACTTCCCAGCGGTGAGCCCGTAAGAGGTGACGATTAACCGGTCTCCATCGAGAACGAGGCCATTGGGAGAATTCAACCGATCCCCGCTCTCGAAGAGGGAGACCTTCCCGTCCACCACCTGGTGGATGCTTGAGGTGAAGGTGTCTGAGACGTAGATCACCCCCTTGCCGTCGATCACGACGTCGTTGAGGAGCTTCGCGCCCGGCACCAGGATCTTCGTCTTAACCCGGCCTCCCTTGATGTCGATCCCGACGAGTTCGTCGATGTCTGCGACCCAGAGCGTGCCGTTGAAAGAGGCCATCCCCTTCGGAGCGTTTAACCCTCTCACCCAGGGACGAGCTTCTGTATCGAGGGGCTCCGTGGAGACCTTCGCGATCCACCCGTTCCCATCCTTGGCAAGTCCGGGACCGTTGATGTTAGAGATGAAGAGGGAAGCGGTCGAGTCGTCGAAGTAGGTGCTCTCCGGGTACTGGAGGTTATGGTATTCCCGGACCACCGGTGTCCCGGCCGGATAGTGGTTAGAAACGGGGCCCACCTGGCCGTCTCGGAGCGAGAGGTCGATCGTTTCCGCCGCCCGAGCGGTTGCGAGGAGGAGGAGGCACACGAGGATGGTTTTCATACTGATCCTTTTTTTGTTCGTTCCATCTTACTACAACTTAGGATCCTCGTGGTGCAGGGAGGTTCAAAGTCCCTGCAGAAAAGCTCAGGAAGGGACTTCCAGGATTCTCCCGACAGGAGTAAACTAATGTTATGGACCAGGTCATTCTTTTTTCCATCCCAATCTTCCTGACACTCCTCTCGCTCGAGGCGTACTTTTCCTACAAGCAGGGAAGAGGATTCTTCCACCTGAAAGACACCTTCGGAAACCTCGGCGCGGGAATCCTGAGTCAGCTCGTGGGAGTCTTCTCCAAGGTCTTCCTCTTCGGCGCCTACGTCTGGGTCTCCGAGAACCTAAACCTTCTGAAGCCCCTCGGCTTCTCTCCCTGGGCGCAGGACTTCAGCACGCCCAGAGGCATCGCGAGCTGGGTCGTGGTCTTCATCCTGGTGGACTTCCTCTACTACCTGTACCACCGCCACTCCCACGAGGTGAACCTCCTCTGGGCGGCCCACGTCGTCCACCACTCCAGCGAGGAGTACAACCTCTCCGTGGCCCTCCGGCAGTCGTCGTTCGCCGCCTTCTTCAACATCTTCTACTTCGGGATGCTGGCGTTCCTCGGCGTGCCCGTGACGATGTTCCTCTTCTGCTATGGCCTGAACCTCATCTACCAGTTCTGGGTCC
>SXUH01000389.1 GCA_005791855.1 Bdellovibrionales bacterium | reverse complement strand
GGAGAGGTTCATCCGGCCCTGGGAGAAGTGCTTGTGGTCGATGCTACTCGGGAACGGATGGATGTTGGCGTGGGAGGCCTTCTTCGCTTCGTAGATCGAGTGCCCGCCGGTGTAGACCACGTCGGCCTTCTTCAGGAGCTCGGCTTCCATGTCGATGAGCGACTGGGGGGCACCCTTGAAGAGGGAGAGCTCGTCCATGCAGTCGAAGACCACGGCCGAAGCCTCGAGGTGCCGGGAGAAGGAGAGCGCCATCGGCGTGTAGTACCAGAGGGTGAAGTTCGAGAGCTCCTCTTCGTAGACCAGTTCGTCCACGAGGTCGCGGAGGGAGGACTCCATGTTCTCCGGCTTGATGCTCGACGGGAGGTACGGAACAACGACCTGGACGCCTTCGGCGGTCTCTCTCAGGTGGAGGCGCGGGATATCGGTCATTCCGAACACGGGCTCTTCGAAGTAGTAAACACGACGGTACTTGGCATGGCGGGAGAGGAGGTGCTGCGGACGTTGAAAAACAAAGTCCCAACGCAGATGAGAAAAGACCAAAAGATCCGTGGTTTCACATGGTGTGTTCATGATTTCTCCGTAATGTTTACTTTTAGAATAAAAAAGTTGTGCTATTCGTTAGCGATTTTGCGAACTTAGCCGCAGAGGCAGATGCCAATATTGTGCCAACCAGATACGCTTGATAATTAAGGCACGGCTTTTGATAGGAATAGTAAAGCTAATACTTAAAAGGTTTAAATCAAGGGGCTACGGATGGTTACGGAGGCAAGAATGGACGGAAGCGGGGCAAATCACCCGAGGAAAATCTTTCGTCGTGATAGATGGCAATCCCTCAATGGAGAGTGGGACTTTGCCTTTGATGATGAGCAGAAGTTTTATATTCCAAAGCAGGTGAGTAGCTGGACGCATAAGATCAACGTACCCTTCGCACCAGAGACCAAGGCGAGCGGAGTTCAAGACACGAAGTTCCATAACCGCTGCTGGTACCAAAAAAAATTCATCCTCAAGAAATCCAACAAGCGGATCATCCTCCACTTCGGGGCCGTCGACTACCAGGCGCGGGTCTGGCTCAACGACCTCTACCTCGGTTCCCACGAGGGAGGCCACACCCCGTTCCACTTCGACATCACCAACCACCTGGTGGACGGAGGCGAGCAGGTGCTCACCGTCTGCGCCGACGATGACCCGCACGACCTCACCAAGCCCCGGGGCAAGCAGGACTGGCAGCTCGAACCACACAGCATCTGGTACCCCCGGACCACGGGGATCTGGCAGACGGTGTGGCTCGAGGAGGTCCCGGAGACCTTCATCGAACGCTTCCGCTGTTCCCCGCTGCTCGAGCGCTGGGAGATCGGCACCGAGGTCTTCATCGCGGGCCCGTGTCCGGAGGGCCTCGAGCTCCGGATCATCCTCCGGTGCGGAAGCCAGACGCTCGCCCGGGACCGCTACGAAGTCATCCACAAGGAAGTCCACCGGCGGATCGCCATGTCCGATCCGGGGATCGACGACTTCCGGAACGAGCTCCTCTGGAGCCCGGAGAAGCCGACCCTCATCGACGTCGAACTCGAGCTCTGGTTCGAGGGGAAGGTGATCGACAAGATCCACTCCTACACGGCCCTCCGGAGTGTGTCCTTCAACCGGGACCGCTTCCTCCTGAACGGCCGGCCGTACTACATGCGCCTCGTGCTCGACCAGGGCTACTGGCCCGAGACCTTCATGACTCCGCCGGACGCGGAGGCGATCATCAAGGACATCAAGCTCATCAAGGAAGCGGGCTTCAACGGAGTCCGGAAGCACCAGAAGGTCGAGGACCCGGACTTCCTCTACTGGGCGGACACGATGGGTCTGCTCGTCTGGGGGGAGATGCCGAGCGCGTACCGCTTCACCACCGAGTCCGTCGAGCGCATCACCAAGGAGTGGCTCGAGGTCATGAACCGGGACATGAACCATCCGTGCGTGGTGGTCTGGGTCCCGTTCAACGAGTCCTGGGGGGTCCCGGACCTCGCGGAGAAGGTCGCGCACCAGAGCTGCGTGCAGGCCCTCTACCACCTGACGAAGACCATCGACCCGACCAGGCCCTGCATCGGAAACGACGGCTGGGAGAGCACGGCCACCGACATCCTCGGCATCCACGACTACGACGACCAGCCGGAGCGCCTTCTGAAGAAGTACGCGACCAACGGGTCCATGAGCGTGAACGAGATCCTCAACCGCTACCGCCCGGGCGGCCGGGTGATCACCGTGGAGGGCTACGCCCACAAGGGCCAGCCGGTGATGCTCACCGAGTTCGGAGGGATCGCCTTCGTCGAGCCGAGCGAAGCCATCACCAAGACCTGGGGCTACTCTGCGGCCACGAGCTCGAAGGAGTTCCGCCGCCGCTACGAGGAACTCATGAACGCCATCCACCGGATCGAACTCTTCGCCGGGTTCTGCTACACCCAGCTCACCGATACCTTCCAGGAGGCGAACGGGTTACTCAAGGCGGATCGGACGCCGAAGTTCCCGCTCAACGCCATGGCGAGGGCGACGAGGGGCGTGGGGCTCGGTCGCGGGGAGCTCAGCTCCGTGCCCCAGCCGCCGGCGATCCCACATGATAACGAGCCCTTCGAGCTCAACCGGGAGCTCTCGGGCGGAGCCCAGTAGCGGTCCGGGGTAGGTACTTTTTTCAAAGCTTGGTCTTCCGGGAGAGTTTTGTCCTATACTGGGCCGAAATTTTTCCGGGAGCTTCTGTGGTCAAATTTTCTTTCCTCACCCTCGGCCTCCTTGCCCTGAGCGCGGCCTCTTTCGCGGACGTGAGCCTGGGCCACCAGAAGTTCTGTAAGTCCGACGCCGTTAAGAAGACGATGGGTGCGAAGGGCACCTGCCGGATCGCCATCGTCCAGAAGAAGAAGGAAGAGAAGGTCGGGAAGTGCACCGGGAAGCT